>CAZNZI010000220.1:0-5176 GCA_964577475.1 uncultured Rhodospirillaceae bacterium | reverse complement strand
CAAACGGCCCGGTTCGAACACGAGCGAGCAGCCGCTGTCGCCCAACACGTCACGCACCACCTGGCCATAGGCGGCGGGCGTCGGCGGTGTGCGGTTGCCTTCGTTGCCATAAGGCACGCCCAGACCGCCGCCGAGATCGAGCCGGCGAATCGCGATACCGTCCTTGCGCAATGCCGCGACGAGGTCCTTCAGCCGCGTGAAGGCGGCGTGGAAAGGTTCGAGATCGACCAGTTGCGAGCCTATATGACTTGTGAGACCCACGACCTCGATACCGGCCATGCCCTGGGCGCGCCGTAGCACGTCGGCCGCCCGGTGCCAGTCGATGCCGAATTTATTTTCCGACTTGCCGGTCGTGATCTTGTGATGCGTGTTGGCGTCGACATGCGGATTGACGCGCAACGCGATCGGCATCTTGCGGCCGGCCTTGCGCGCCACCGCATCGAGCATGTCGAGCTCGGGTTCGGATTCGATATTGATCTGCATGATGCCGCGGGCGACGGCGAATTCGAGTTCTGCCGCGGTCTTGCCGACGCCGGAGAAGACGATGCGGTTGGCCGGCACACCGGCGGCCAGCGCACGGCGCAGCTCGCCTTCCGACACAACATCGGCGCCCGCGCCCAGCGCGGCCAAGGTGCGGATCACAGCGATGTTGCCGTTGGCCTTCACCGCATAGCAGATCGTGGTGTCGAGCCCGGCCAGCGCGTCCTTGAGGACGTGGTAGTGGCGTTCGAGCGTGGCGGTGGAATAGCAGTAGAACGGCGTGCCGACCTGTTGGGCGATGCGCGGCAGCGGAACCTCTTCCGCACACAATACGCCATTCTTGTAGGTGAAGTGATTCATCGCGCGCTCAGTAACCTATACTGTCGTTCAAATGATATTTGTCCTGGTCGGCGGCCGGATTGATCGTTGGCCGGCTCATATCCGGGTCGATCCATGCGCCGTTATTGGTGAAGGCCGCATTCCTGTCCGCCGCGACCGATCGCGCCTGTTTCGACTGACCGGTCTCGTCGGCTCCGCTATTGGGCAGGCTTGGAATGGGAAGGGCGACGGCGCCGGCCGGATAACCTTTCGGCCAAGTGGCATTCGGTGGCTTCTCGGGCGGGCCCATCTTGCCGCAGGCCGCAAGAGCCAATAGGGCGGCAAGGCATGCGAAGCGGAAGGTTGGTGTCATCGCCGGCCTCACAGATACCGCTTGCGCGCGGCAGCGGCAGCGGCCTTGACCCGCGCCGGCGCGGTCCCGCCTTCGCTGGTCCGGCTGCGCACTGATGCATCGACGGTCAGCATGGCGAGCGCATCCTTGGTCAGCCGCTTATCGATGGCGCGCAGCTCGCCGAACGGCAGTTCGCCCAGCATGCAGCCCGCCCGTTCTGCGGCACGTACCACGCGGCCCACGATATGGTGAGCTTCACGGAAGGGTACACCCGCCGAGCGCACCAGCCAGTCTGCCAAATCCGTGGCCGTCGAGAATCCGCCTTCGGCGGCATCCCGCAACCGTCCTTTGTTGACGGTCATATCGGCGATCATACCGGCGGTGGCCGCCAGGCAGAGTTCGATTGTGTCCGCCACAGCAAAGACCGGGGCCTTGTCTTCCTGCATGTCCTTCCCATAGGCCAGCGGCAGGCCCTTCATCACCACCAGCAGGGTCTGAAGATCGCCGAAGACCTGGCCGGTCTTGGCGCGCACCAGTTCGGCGGCGTCGGGATTGCGCTTCTGCGGCATGATCGACGACCCGGTGGTGAAGGCGTCGGACAGCGACACGAACGCATAGGGCGTGCTGGTCCAGATCACCAGCTCCTCGGCCAGCCGCGAGAGATGCGCCGCCGTCAGCGCGGCAGCCGCCATGAACTCAAGCGCGAAGTCGCGGTCGGATACGGCGTCGAGCGAATTGGCGCAAGGCCGGTCGAAGCCCAGCGCCGCCGCCGTCATCTTGCGGTCGATCGGAAACGAGGTACCGGCGAGCGCCGCAGCGCCGAGCGGCATTTCATTGCCGCGCTTGCGCGCATCGGCAAAACGTCCGCGGTCGCGCCCGAACATCTCGACATAGGCGAGCATATGGTGGCCGAAGGTGACCGGCTGGGCGGTCTGGAGATGGGTGAAGCCGGGCATCACCGTATCGTAATGGGCCTCGGCCTTTTCGATCAGCACCGCCTGAAGCGCCTGGAGCGCGGCCTCGGCGCGGTCGGCGGCATCGCGCACCCAGAGGCGCAGATCGGTCGCCACCTGATCGTTGCGCGAGCGCGCCGTGTGCAGCCGGCCCGCAGCATCGCCGATCAACACGGCCAGCCGCGACTCGACGTTCATATGGATGTCTTCGAGTTCGGTGCTGAAGGTGAATTCGCCGCTTTCGATCTCGTGCTCGATCTGGTCGAGCCCGCCGAGAATCACCGTCACGTCCTTGCGCGACAGGACACCAACCGCGCCCAGCATGCGCGCATGCGCCCGCGACCCCGCGATGTCCTGGGCATAGAGCCGCTTGTCGACATCGATCGAGGCGTTGATCTGCTGCATCAGCGCGGCGGGGCCAGCCGAAAAACGCCCGCCCCAGATCGAACTGGACGAGTCTTTGCCCTTGCTCTTCGTGCTAGTCTTGGTCTTCTTGGTTGCGGCTTTGGTCATCCTGGGTTCCGGAACGAGCCCTGGACGCATCACCCACGGGCCGAGAAAGATAGTGAACACCTTCGCACGGCGACACTCATGACACGCGCCCCGTTACGATTCGCGCTTCCCGGTCTGATGCTGCTGGCGAGTCTGGCCCTGGCGGGCGGGACGGTCGCCGCCGGAACAAGCGTAACAGGCCTAATTTACATCGTTCGGGTAGCGGCGGGAAGGGTCGAGGACCCCGCCGCGCGGCCCCCGATGCCCGCGACCATGACGATTTCGGACGGCACCAATATTCCTTTGCCCATAGGGCATTTCCGGGGCGCGGTCCTGCTGGTCAATTTCTGGGCCACCTGGTGCGTGCCCTGTATCAAGGAAATGGCCTTTCTCGACCGGTTGCAGGGCGACATGAAAGGCCTGCCGGTCGAGGTTCTGGCCGTTTCCGAGGACAAAGGCGGGTTGCCGGTGGCCAAGGCCTTCATGACCCGCCAGAAGCTGACCTTTCTACGGCCCTTCACCGATCCCGGTGCCGCCGCCGCTCAAGCCCTGAACGTGACCGGTCTGCCGACCAGCTTCATCGTCGACAGGAAGGGCCGGCTGGTGCAGCGGGTGGAAGGCCCCTTCGAATGGGACGCACCCGCGATCAAGGAGCGCTTCCGCGCATTGGCGAAGGAAGCGCCTTAGCCGATTTTCAAGGCGCCGTTCCCGGCCGGATCCGCCACTCGCGGGCGGTGAACAGCCGGTCGAGCAGGATCGTGCCGACAATGCCGCAATAGGCGCCCATCACCACGTCGCTGAGATAGTGGACCGACAGGATCACGCGGCTGGCCACCACCACCACCGCGATCGTGAGGAAAAGGTAACGGGCCCGCGGCAGGATCGCCGCGAAGGCGGTCATGGCGGCGAAAATCGTCTGGCTGTGGCCGGACGGAAACGAGTTCATGCTCCAATGGATCGTGAACGGCTGAAACCCGTAGGCCTGATGGGTGAACAGCTCATAGGGCCGCAGCCGTCCGATCAGCCCCTTTAAAATATCGACGGCGATCCCCGATCCCGCCACAGAGGCGAATAGGAAAACCGATGCATTGGCGTTGAGATGCATCCGCTCGGCCAGTTCCGGCGTCTTGGCCCGGACCTGGAAGACGCGGAATACGATCGCGCCGATACCCGCCGGCACCAGCCATACGCCGCCGAGGCCGAGATCAGTGATGTGCCGGATGATCCGCCATGCGGGCGAGCCTTCGGCCAAGCCGGCCTTGAAGCCGAGCGCGATGACGCGGTCGAACCAGACGTAGGAGATCGCGCAAAAGACGAGGACGGCGGTGAGCGCAATCAACAGGCGACAGCGCAGCGCCGCATCGATGATCGGTGGAGATTTTTTTGGTGCGGTCAACAGAAGCCCCGGTTCGGCCTCGTGCTGTCATTGCAAGGAGCAACGCGACGAAGCAATCCAGAATCTTAGGTCAATCCGGATTGCTTCGCTATCGCTCGCAATGACGGCAAAAAGCCTTTAGCGCGTCGGGATCGGCGTCGGGCCCGAATAGTCGTAGAAGCCACGGCCAGTCTTGCGGCCGAGCCAGCCGGCCTCGACATACTTCACCAGCAACGGGCACGGCCGGTACTTGGTGTCGGCGAGGCCTTCGTAGAGCACCTGCATGATCGAAAGACAGGTGTCGAGACCGATGAAGTCGGCGAGCTCCAGCGGGCCCATCGGATGATTGGCGCCCAGCTTCATCGCCGTGTCGATCGAGACGACCGAGCCCACGCCTTCATACAGCGTGTAGACCGCTTCATTGAGCATCGGCAGCAGCACGCGGTTGACGATAAAGGCCGGGAAGTCTTCGGCACTGACGGCGGTCTTGCCGATCTTGGCCGCGATTTCCTTGGCGAGCGTGAAGGTCTCTTCGGCCGTCGCGATGCCGCGGATCAGTTCGACCAGCGCCATCACCGGCACCGGGTTCATGAAATGCATGCCGACGAACCTGCCGGGACGGTCGGTCGACGCGCCGAGGCGCGTGATCGAGATCGAGGAGGTGTTCGAGGCGATATAGGCGTCGGGCCGCAGAACCGGACAGAGCTTGGCGAAGATCTGCTTCTTCACCGCCTCGTTCTCCGATGCCGCCTCGATGACGAGGTCGCAGTCGGCGAACATGTCGAAGCTGGTGCCGGTCTTGAAGCGCGCCAGTGCGGCGCTCTTGTCGGATTCGCTGATCTTCTTACGCGCGACCTGGCGGTCCATGTTATGGGCGACCGTCTCGAGCGCCTTTTTCAGCGCTTCGTCGGAGACATCCGAGAGACGGATATCGATCCCGGCCAGCGCAAACACATGCGCAATGCCATTGCCCATCTGGCCGGCGCCGATCACACCGACCGTCTTGATGTTGTTCACGTCGGCGCGCGAAGGCGCGGTGGACATCTGAGTCACTTCGAGAGCTCCGCTGCGAGTTCCGGCAGGGCCTGGAACAGATCGGCGACCAGACCATAGTCGGCCACCTGGAAAATGGGCGCTTCTTCGTCCTTGTTGATGGCGGCGATGACCTTGCTGTCCTTCATGCCGGCCAAATGCTGGATCGCGCCG
>CAZNZI010000219.1:0-1569 GCA_964577475.1 uncultured Rhodospirillaceae bacterium | reverse complement strand
CGCTGCGCGCCGCGCGCGCCCGCCTGAAGCAGGTGGTGGCCGGCGAGCCGACCCTCAGCCGCACGCCGTGGCGCGCGATCGCCGGCGAGGCGCATGCCGCGGGTTCGGCGCGGCCGATCGACGAGTGGAACAAGTTCGTCGCCAAGCTCGGCTGAGCGGCGCCGAGTTGAAGTTGTGGGCGGCGTGGCGAACGCCGCAAGAGCGTAGGACGTTCAGGCTTACCAAGAGGTGTTCGAGAACGGTTCCGGGCCGCAGGTGGATGTGGTCCGGAATATGGGCGGCGAAGCAATCGTTCCGGCGATAAGGGACGAGGTCTCCGTCGGGTTCTGGTTTTTGGTGATGGTGCGCGAGGGGGGCGCAGTCAGGTTGCCATAAGGCAGGCTCACATGTTGCAGCTACTCGGAACGACGATTGCGGCGATCGCCATACTGGTTCTGGCCTCGCTGGCTCACGCGGCGCCGCCGACGGGCGCCGATCCCAGTTCTCCTACCGGTCGATGGTTCCAGCAGCTCGTCCGCGACGACGGCATGAGCTGTTGCTCGGTGTCGGATTGCCGGCCCGCATCGGCCGGCGATCTGCGCTACGACGATTCGGACGGTCTCCAGGTGAAGCTCGAGTCGAGATGGGAAGACGTGCCCGAATACAAGATCGTGCGGCGCAGCGACAACCCGCTCGGCAAGTCGATCGTGTGCAAGGCCAGGGACGAGATCTACTGCGTCATCCCGTTCTCGGGGCTGTGAGTCGGTTCTCCTCTCGGCAGCCTGGGCGTTGGTGTAACGCCACCCCATCAAAGTCCGTCATCCCCGGGCTTGACCCGGGGATCCACGACTTTGTTCTTCGTATTGTCGTCACTCCTTATTGTCGTCACTCCCGCGCAGGCGGGAGTCCATACGGTCTGATGGACCCCCGCCTGCGCGGGGGTGACGGTCAGAGTGGTTGAAGCGCACGTGACTGCGCCTCCTAAGCCTTCCCCACGCTAAACTCCACCCGTCCCAATCCACCAACCTCCATGACCACATGGTCACCGGGATCGAGCCAGAGCGTCTTCACCAGGCTGCCGGTCGAGACGAACTCGCCCGCCTTCAAGGTCGCGCCGCGCGCCGCGAAGTGATTGGCCAACCAAGCCAGCGCCTCCAGCGGATGCCCCATCACATCGGCGCCATGCCCGGTTGGCGTGGCGGTGCCGTTCAGCACTGCATGGCCGGGGATGGTGAGCAGGTCGGGCGTCTTGGCGGGCAGGATGGGCGGACCGAGCACACTGCCGGCGCCGAAGAAGTCGTCGGCCGCCAGGCTCGGCGTGCCCATGTCCGGCCAGTGCTTATAGCGGTCGTCCACCAGCTCGATCGCCGCCATATAGGCGTCGATGTAAGGCGCGACCGAAGCGCGGGTATAGGGCGCACCGGCCGGGCCCATATCGCGCCCCAGCCGCGTGGCCACCTCAACCTCGATGCCGACATGGACGAAGGCGGAGGCGGGGAGCGTCACGCCCGACTGGTGCACGGTGGTCGAGAAGATGCCGCCGGCACAGGGATGGTCGATGCCCATGTATTTCTGCATGACGGGCGTGGT
>CAZNZI010000218.1:0-9985 GCA_964577475.1 uncultured Rhodospirillaceae bacterium | reverse complement strand
GGGATAACAGGCTGATGACGCCCAAGAGTCCATATCGACGGCGTCGTTTGGCACCTCGATGTCGGCTCATCACATCCTGGGGCTGGAGCAGGTCCCAAGGGTTCGGCTGTTCGCCGATTAAAGTGGTACGTGAGCTGGGTTTAGAACGTCGTGAGACAGTTCGGTCCCTATCTACCGTGGGTGTCGGAAACTTGAGAGGACTTGTCCCTAGTACGAGAGGACCGGGATGAACGCACCTCTGGTGTACCGGTTGTCGCGCCAGCGGCACCGCCGGGTAGCTAAGTGCGGACGAGATAACCGCTGAAAGCATCTAAGCGGGAAGCTCCCCTCAAAACCAGGTTTCCCTGAGAGCCGTGGAAGACCACCACGTTAATAGGCCAGGTGTGGAAGCGCGGTAACGCGTGAAGCTAACTGGTACTAATCGCTCGAACGGCTTGATCTCTTTGCATGCGCAGAGACAAGCCCGACACATGTGCACTGGATACCTGCGCCGCGATCGAGAGATCGCCGGCATTCGGAAAAACCTCGAGGAAGCTTTGACGACCTGGTGGCTATGGCGAGGGGTCAACACCCGATCCCATCCCGAACTCGGCCGTGAAAACCCTCAGCGCCGATGGTACTGTGCCTTAAGGCACGGGAGAGTAGGTCGTTGCCAGGTCTTCAAAGCTTCCTCGTTTCACGATGACGATTTCTTCTTTGCGCTGCCGCGGGGTGGAGCAGCCCGGTAGCTCGTCAGGCTCATAACCTGAAGGTCAGAGGTTCAAATCCTCTCCCCGCAACCAACGCAGCCTGACACGCATACAAAAAAGCCCTCTTCGGAGGGCTTTTTTGTTGCCTGGACGCGATCGCCGGAATGCCGTTCAGCCACCCGGGGCCAAGCGATAGCCCTGCCCGCGCACCGTGCGGATCGCGTTGGCGTCCACACCGGCAGCAGCGAGTTTCTTGCGCAGATTGCTGACATGGACGTCGATGCTGCGGTCGGTCGGATCCCAGCTGCGGCCGACGACGTTTTCCATCAGTATCTCGCGGGTCACCACCGCATGGGCCGTCTCGGCGAGCAGCACGAGAATGCGGAACTCCGCCTGCGTCAGCTTGATCGCCTCGCCGGCGGCGCTGCGGACGGTCATGGCATTGGTGTCGATCTCCAGCCCGCCGAGCCGCATCGTTCCGTCGCTGGCGACCGTGAACGAGACCGGCTCCGTCGCGGCATAGACCCGGCGCCGCTCGATCGTGTGCAGCCGCGCCAGCACCTCGCGCAATTCGAAGGGCTTGGATAAATAGTCGTCGGCCCCCAATTCCAGCCCGAGCACCTTGTCGACCGTCTCGCCGTGTCCCGTCAGCATCATGACCGGCACGTGGCTGCGCTGGCGCAGCCACCGCAGCGCCTCCCAACCGTCGCCATCGGGCAAGCCGACATCGAGAACGATGATGTCCGGGCTCGCCCGGTCGAAGCTCGTGCGCATGGCGGCGATCGATTGGACGACCGTCACCGCGTAGCCGTGATCGCCGAGATAGCCGCTCAGAAGATCGGCAACGCCGGGATCGTCTTCAACAGCCAGCAAATTGATCTTGGTCATCCCGATCTACTCGCTGCGCAATGAGGGCTATAAAAACCGCCGCGCCGGGACCATCGGGGTCCCCCACAAGTATTAGGCTCTGCGTTTATTGGTAGAAAAAATATATGGTCATTACAATTTTAACGACAGGCCTATTTTTTGGCCGACTCGCCCCTCCCCGCCCGCCGTTTTGGCTGTGCCGGTATGCACCGAAGTCACCGCCAACTCACGCGGGTCGTGGAATAATAGGCGCATGCAAACCATGACCGATTCCCTGCAAGCGATCGGCTCGGCCCTCAGCCGCGACGGCTTCGCCTTCGTCGATGCGCCGAAGACGGAGCTCGACCTCGTGGCCGCCGGCCTGCGCGACTGGGAGCGCTTTGCCGAAAGCTGGAACGATCTCGGGCTCGACACCTATATGGCCGATGGCGGCCGCTACCGGCGGCGGCGGCATGCGGCGTTCGCGCTCTCCCCCGGCGGCATCGAACGCAAGCCGCACCAGCCCCACTATCAGAGCCGCGACTACAACGCGCTCAATGGCGGGCTGGAACGCTGGTTCAAGCCGATCACCGAAGCAACCGCCGATCACCCGGCCATGCGCGCCATCCTGAAGACGTGCTTCAACCTGTTCGATGGGATGACCCCGCCGGAAACGCGGCCGGAGGTCTGGCACACCGAGGTGCATCAATTCCGCATCGAGGCGCGCAAGGATCGTGCCGGACTGCCGACCCCGGAAGGCCTGCATCGCGATGGCGTCGACTGGGTTCTGGTCCTGCTGGTGGCACGGCAGAACATCGCCAGCGGCATGACGACGATCCACGACATCGACAAGAAGCCGGTGGGAAGCTTCACCCTGACGCGGCCGATGGATGCGGCTTGGGTTGACGACAGCCGCGTCTATCACGGGGTGACGCCGATCGAGCCGATCGACCCCGGGCAACCCGCCCATCGCGACGTGCTGGTTGTCACCCTGCGCCGCTAGACCCCGTGCAGCCGGGCCGCCATAGTACGGCCATATGACAGAGCCAGCTTGAGTCTCCATCGATGCTGAAGACCCTCGTCGTCCTCCTTGCGGCGGCCGTCTTGCTGATCCCGCTGACGCGGCGTGCGGGATTCGGCAGTGTGCTCGGCTATCTCGCCGCCGGCATCCTGATCGGTCCGTCGGGCCTGCGGCTGATCACCGACATCGGCGAAATCCGCGAGATTTCCGAACTCGGCGTGGTGATGCTGCTGTTCCTGATCGGGCTCGAGCTGCGGCCCCAGCGCCTTTGGGTGATGCGCCGCTCGGTGATCGGCATGGGCGCGGCCCAGGTGATCGGCACCGGCGCGCTGCTGGCCGTCGGCGTTCACGCGATGGGCGTCGCCTGGATGGGTGCCGCGGCCATCGGCGCGGGCCTCGCGCTCTCGTCCACCGCGATCGTCCTGCCGATGCTGTCCGAACGCGAACTGCTGGGTTCGGTGGCCGGCCGCGACACCTTCGCCGTCCTGCTGTTCCAGGATCTCGCCTTCATCCCGATGGTGGCCGCCATTCCGCTGCTGGCCGGCGATCAGCCGTCCCACGCGCCATGGCGTGAAACGGCGCTGGGCGTGGCGGCCATCGCGGCGCTGCTGATCGGCGGACGGTTCATCGTGCGCCCGGCCTTCCGCGCCATCGGCGGCGCGCGCATTCCCGAAGTCTTCAACGCCATGGCGCTGCTGATCGTCATCGGCGCGGCGGCGCTGGCCAACGCATTCGGCCTATCGATGTCGCTGGGGGCCTTCCTGGCGGGCGTCAATCTCTCGGATTCTGAATACCGCCACGAACTGCAGGCCGACATCCAGCCTTTCGAGGGCCTGTTGCTGGGCTTCTTCTTCATGTCGGTCGGCATGTCGGCCAATCTCGGCCTCGCGATCGAGGAACCCGCAACGATCCTGGCAGGCGTGGTCGCGCTGATGGCCGCCAAGATATTGGTCGGCTATGTGTTGGGCCGCATCTCGCGCCAGGACAGCCATAGCGCTGTGCGTTTCGCGCTGGCGATCCCGCAGGGCAGCGAGTTCAGCTTCGTCCTGTTCGGAGCGGCCGTCGCGGCGGGGGCGCTGCCGCAGGAATATGCCGACCGCGCGACCCTGGTGATCACCCTTTCCATGGTCGCGACCCCGATCCTGTTCGCGATCTCGGAACGTTTTCTGGTCCCGCGGCTGGCGCAACAGCCCAAGGCGGCCTATGACGAAATCCACGACGACCACACGCCGGTGATCATCTGCGGCTTCGGCCGCATGGGCCAGATCGTCGGCCGCGTCCTGCGCATGCATGGGATTCCCTTTACCGCGCTCGAGAACGATGCGGCCCAGGTGGAGGCCGTGCGCCGGTTCGGCAACAAGGTCTATTTCGGCCAGGCGGCGCGGCTGGACGTGCTGCGCGCGGCCGGCGCGGAACAAGCCAAGCTGCTGGTGGTGGCGATGAGCAATATCGAGCAGACCTTGCAGGTGGTCGATCTCGCCCGGCGCCACTTTCCCAATCTCAAGATCATGGCCCGCGCCCGCAATCGCCGCCATGTCCACCTGCTGATGGACCGCGGCGTCGCCGGCATCGTCCGCGAGACCCTGCACTCGAGCCTCAAGCTGAGCGAGATGGTACTCGAAGGCGTGGGCGTGCCACGCGAGGAAGCGCGCCGTGCCACCGAGATCTTCCTCGAACATGACGAGCGCTTCCTCGCCCACTCGCACACCTTCTACGAGGACGAGCGCCGTATGATCCAGAGCGCGCAGGAAGCCACTGCCGAACTGGTCGGGCTGTTCGAAGCCGATCAGCGCAGCCGCGAGCAGCAGACGCTGGAACGCCAGCAGAGTCAGGCGATCGCAGATCAATCCGCGGCACCGGCCGATCAACAGAAGTAAATCCATGGCGCCTGCCGCGATCCTCGCTTTGCGCGATGCCGCCGTCACGTTCGGGGGCCGCCCGACCTTCGCCCATATCTCGGTGGCGCTGGCCAAAGGCGAGCGCGTCTGCCTGGTCGGCCGCAACGGCAGCGGCAAATCGACCTTGCTGAAGGCGCTGGCCGGCCAGATCGAAGTCGACTCGGGCGACGTGTTCCGCCAGCCCGGCGCCCGTGTCGCCTATCTGCCGCAGGACTTTGCGTTCGACGGTACGATGGACGTCAGCGCCTTCATCGCGCTCGGCCTGAACGCGGATGGCACCGACCAGCGCTATCTGATCGATGCCGCGCTGGCCGAGGTCGAGCTGGCAGCGGGCCGCGCGATGGAGACCCTGTCCGGCGGCGAGCGGCGGCGAGCCTGGATCGCCCGCGCCCTGATCGGCGAGCCCGATGCCCTGTTGCTCGACGAGCCGACCAATCATCTCGACATCGCCATGGTGGAATGGCTGGAGGAACGGCTGTCGAGCCATCCCGCCGGTATCCTGACCATCAGCCACGACCGCACCTTCCTGCGGCGGATGTCGCGCCGGACCTTGTGGCTCGACCGCGGCGTATTGCGCGATCTCGACCAGGGCTATGACGGCTTCGACGCCTGGTCCGAAGCGGTTCTCGCCGCCGAAGAGGCCGAACAGCACCGCATGGACCGGCGCATCGTCAGCGAAACCCAATGGGCCCGCGAAGGCATCTCGGCCCGCCGCAAACGCAACCAGGGCCGCGTGCGGCGCCTGGGCGAGATGCGCCAGGAGAAGGCGCAGCGCATCAAGCAGCGCGATGTGAAGCTCGGCGCACTGGGCGTCGAGGCCAGCGGCAAGCTGGTGATCGAGATGGAGCATGTCGCGAAACGCTTCCAGAGCGATGCCGGTGAAAAGGTGATCGCCAAGGACTTTTCGAGCCGGATCATGCGCGGCGATCGCGTCGGCGTGATCGGCCGCAACGGCGCCGGCAAATCGACCATGCTGGGCCTGATGCTGGGCACCATCGCGCCCGACACCGGCGAGGTGAAGCTGGGCGCCAATATGATGCCGGTGTTGTTCGACCAATACCGCGCCCAGCTCGATCCCGACATGACGCTATGGGAAACGCTGGCGGGCGAAGACAGCGACCATGTCTATGTGCAGGGCAAGCCCAAGCATGTCGCGTCCTATCTGAAAGACTTCCTGTTCGAGGACCGGCAGTACCGTGCCAAGGTCTCGACCCTGTCGGGCGGCGAGCGCAACCGGCTGCTGCTGGCGAAGATCCTGGCCCAACCCTCGAACCTGCTGGTGCTCGACGAGCCGACCAACGATCTCGACATGGATACGCTCGACCTGCTCGAAGACCTGCTGGCCGACTATGAAGGCACGCTGCTGCTGGTCAGCCACGACCGCGACTTCCTCGACCGGCTGGTGACCAGCACGATCGCCGTCGAGGGCAAGGGCGTCGTCGATGAATATGTCGGCGGCTATTCCGACTATCTGCGCCAGCGGCGTACACCCAGTGTCGCAGCCGCAGCCAAAAAGGTGGTGGCGCCCGTGCCTTTGAAAGAAAAAACCTCGGCACGGCTCAGCTACAAGGACCAACGGGAATTCGACGCCTTGCCCGGGAAAATCGCGACGCTCGAGAAAGAAAAGACCGATCTGGAATCAGCCATGGCCAATCCGCAGACCTATGGCGGCGACCATGCCAAACTGTCGGCCGCCGCCGCACGCCATGGCGAGGTGGCCGCTGCCTTGGCCAAGGCCGAAGAGAAATGGCTGGATCTGGCGGAGCGTGCCGAGCAGGCGAAGGCGTAGGCAGCTCTACCGCTGCGTCTCCGGATAGCGGATCTCGACCACGTCGATTGGTTCCTCGCCGTTGGGCGTGCGCACCTTGACCGTATCGCCCTCGAAAGCCTTCATCAGGGCACGCGCAATCGGCGAGACCCAGCTCACCCGTCCGGCCTCGAGATTGGCCTCGTCGACGCCGACGATGGTGACCGTATTCTCGACATCCTTGCTGTCGGCATAGGTGACCGTGGCGCCGAAGAAGACCTGATCGCGCTTCTTCTGCTGGTCGGGGTCGACCGGCACGGCGATCTCGATCCGCTTGGTCAAATGCCGGATGCGGCGATCGATCTCGCGGAGGCGTTTTTTGCCATACAGATAATCACCGTTCTCCGATCGGTCGCCATTACCGGCGGCCCAGGAGACGACCTCGACCACCTTCGGCCGCTCGATGCGGGTGAGGTTCGCGAGTTCGTCGCGCAGCTTCTGCAGGCCGTGGGGCGTGATGTAATTCTTCACACCCGCCATCAACTGCTCGGCATCGTCCTGCAACTCGTCCGCGTCGTCATAATCGGCGTCGGATTCTTTGGTGAATGCTTTGCTCATGGGACAAAGATAGTACCGGCTGGCCCTCGGGTCACCCCCCAAAGGTCCCACTAGGTGCCTCCCCTCGCCTGTGCCAAATATCTGGCTATACTGCGACAAACGGCCGCCCGGGAGAGGGACATGAAGGACAAAGCGCTGCTGAAGCTGCTGCTCGACCAGGAGCGGCGGCTGCAATTCACGGCCTTCGAGAATGAGGCCGCTTTTGCGATCTGCATGTCGATCGTGACGCGCGGGCGGCGCGCCAAACTGCCGATCACCGTCGACGCCACCCGGGGCGAGCAACAGATTTTCCACATGGCCCTGCCCGGCACCAGCGCCGACAACGACCATTGGATCCGCGGCAAGAACAAGGTGGTCTATCGCTTCGGCCACAGTTCCTTCTACATCGGCGCCAAGCTGCGCGCGGACGAGCGGACCATGGAAGAGGCCCTGCTGGTCAGTTCGCAGGAGTACCGGGCCCACGGCGGCGCCTTTCCGATTTTCGTGAAGCGTGTCGGCCTGGTGGGGACGATCACGGTCTCCGGCCTGCCGCAGGCGGAAGACCACCGGATGGTGGTCGAGGCGATCGAGAAACATCTGGCCAAGCCGGGCCGCTGACAGCGAGACAAATCATGGATTTCGAACTCGACGAGGACCTCCGCGCGATCCAGACCACGGCGCGTGATTTCGCCGCCGCCGAGATCGCCCCCCATGCCGCGCGATGGGACGAGGAGAAGTTTTTCCCCGTCGACACGCTGCGCGCCGCGGCGGCGCTGGGTTTCGCCTCGATCTATGTGCGCGAGGCGTCGGGCGGCACCGGCCTCGATCGCCTCTCGGCCGCGCTCATCTTCGAGGAGTTGGCGGCCGCCTGCCCGTCTACGTCCGCGTTTCTGTCGATCCACAATATGGTCGCCTGGATGGTCGACAGTTTCGGCAATGACGAACAGCGCGAGCGCTGGCTGCCGAAGCTGGTCACGATGGAGGCGATCGCCAGCTATTGCCTGACCGAGCCAGGCTCGGGATCGGACGCGGCCAGCCTGCGCACCAGGGCGGTGCGCGACGGCGACCACTATGTGCTGAATGGCACCAAGGCCTTCATCTCGGGCGGCGGCAAATCGGGCTTCTATATTGTCATGGTCCGCACCGGCGGCGAGGGGCCGAAGGGCATTTCCGCCCTGGTCGTCGAGGGCGAACCGAAGGGTTTCACCTTCGGCGCGCAGGAACGCAAATTGGGCTGGAACTCGCAGCCCACCGCCATGCTGCATTTCGAGGATTGCCGCATCCCCGTCGCCAACCGGATCGGCGCCGAGGGCGAAGGCTTCACCTTCGCCATGGCAGGGCTTGATGGCGGCCGCGTCAATATCGGCGCGTGTTCGCTGGGCGGCGCGCGGGCGGCGCTCGCGGCGGCGCGGGCTCATATGGAAACCCGCAAGCAGTTCGGCAAGACCATCGCCGAATTCCAGGCGCTGCAATTCAAGCTGGCCGACATGGCGACCGATCTCGACGCGGCGCGGCTGATGGTGCGTCGCGCGGCGCGTTCGCTCGATCGCAGGCATCCGGAGGCGACGCTTCACTGCGCCATGGCCAAGCGGTTCGCCACCGATGCCGGTTTTCATGTGGTCGACGAGGCGCTTCAATTGCATGGCGGCTATGGCTATCTGAAGGACTATCCGGTCGAGCGGCTGTTGCGCGACCTGCGTGTTCACCGCATTCTCGAGGGAACCAACGAAATCATGCGCCTGATCATTGCACGCCGCCTGCTGGCCGGAGCCGAATTGTGACCGCACCCGTCAGCACCGACGACATCGTCATCGAGCGCGACGGCGCGCTGGGCGTGATCTGGCTCAACCGGCCCAAGGCGCTGAACGCGCTGACCCATGGCATGTGCCTGGCAATCGATCGCGCACTGCAGGAATGGGAAGTCGATTCGGACATCCACGCCGTGCTGATCCGCGGCGTGGGTGACCGCGCCTTCTGCGCGGGCGGCGATGTGCGCCATATCGCCCAGATCGGCCGCGAGAAGCCGGATGCGGCGCGCGCCTTCTTCCGCGACGAGTACCGGATGAACGCACGCATCCATCGTTTCCCGAAGCCCTATATCTCATTCCTCGACGGCGTCACCATGGGCGGCGGCTTCGGCGTCTCGGTCCATGGCAGCCATCGCATCGCCACGCCGAAGACCCTGTTCGCCATGCCCGAGACGGGGATCGGCATGTTCCCCGATGTGGGCGGCAGCTATTTCCTGTCACGCGCCCACGGCAAGCTGGGGCTCTATCTCGGCCTGACCGGCGCGCGGCTGGGCGCCGGTGATGCGATCTATGCTGGGGTCGCGCAATATCATGTGCCGTCGGAAAAGCTCGAGGCCCTTCAGAAGGCGCTCTCGACCGCCGCTTACGGCACCGACCGCGGCAAAACCGTCGATACCGCCATCCGCGCCGTCGCGACTCCCGCGCCGGAGCCGACCCTGGCCGCGCATCGCACCCTGATCGACCGCATCTTCGCCCTGCCGACCGACGGTGCGATTCTGGAAGCATTGCGCCACGATCCATCGGACTTCGCCAAGGAGACGGTGGACAGGATCCATCACGGCTCGCCGACCAGCGTGGCGATCACCCACCGCCAGATCGTCGAGGGCGCGAAGCTGAAGTTCGACGACTGCATGCGGATGGAATGGCGGATGGTCAACCGCGTGCTGCTAGGCCATGACTTCTTCGAAGGCGTGACCGCGCTCCTGATCGACAAGGGCCGCAAACCCGTATGGAAGCCGGCGGCGCTGGCCGAGGTTTCGCGCGCCGACATCGACGCCTATTTCGCGCCCCTGGCGGAGGGCGATCTCACCTTCGATTGGCATTGACGCGCGACAGACGCGCCCAGGAGAAAACGCATGGCCAAAATCGGCTTCATCGGCGTCGGCAATATGGGCGGTCCGATGGCCCTGAACCTGATCCAGAAGGGCGGGCACACGGTGACCGTGTTCGACCTGTCGCCGATCGCCGTCGAACGCTGCGTCGCCGGGGGCGCGAAAGCAGCCGGCGTGGCGGTCGATGTGGTGCGTGATGCCGACGCGGTGATCACCATGCTGCCGGCCGGCGATCATGTACGCCGCGTCTATCTCGGGGATGCCGGCATCCTGCATGCGGCCAAGCGCGGCACGCTGTTCATCGATTCATCGACCATCGACGTCGAG
>CAZNZI010000217.1:0-3459 GCA_964577475.1 uncultured Rhodospirillaceae bacterium | reverse complement strand
TCCGCCGCGCGCGGAAAAAGCGGGTGCGCACGGTGATCGGCAGGATGTTGAGCGCGGCCGCCGTCTCCTCGACCGTCAGCAGTTCCACCGCACGCATGACGAAGACCGACCGGAATTCGGGCGGCAGGCGGTCGATCTCGCGTTCGAGCAGGGCGCGGATTTCCGACCGCGCCGCATCGGCCTCGGGCGAGGGATGCAGCAGGTATTCGAACGGGCTGGTGGGTTGCGGCGTCGCCGTGTCGGCAACGGCGGCGAGTGCCACCGTGTTGCGCCGCTTGCGCACCAGGCCAAGCGCTTCATTGAGGGCTATGCGCGACAGCCAGGTCGAGAGGCTCCCCTCGCCGCGCCAATCCTCGAGCGCGGCAAAAGCGCGGACATAGGTTTCCTGAACGACTTCCTCGGCTTCGTGGTCGTTGCCGAGCACGGCGCGCGTCAGGCGGAACAGGCGCTGGTTGTTGCGCCGCATGATGGCGGCGAAGGCTTCGCTTCTGCCCTCACGTACCAGCCCGACCAATTGGCCGTCGGGCAGGTCGTCCGGAATCACGGCGTGCGGCGCGTCCATACTGACCCTTCGTATCGCTACAAGGATTAGATGCGCCTGCCCGGGCAAATGTTCCCGGGGTTCCCAAACATTATTTTTGTGGGGTCTTTAGTCGAGGCCGACCAGGCCGCGGGTCTTTCTGTTTCGTCATTGCGAGCGTAGCGAAGCAATCCATGTCTCCGCAGAAAGAATGGATTGCTTCGTCGCTACGCTCCTCGCAATGACGGTTTGACTCTAATCCAGCCCCACCAACCCTCTGGCGAAATCCTCGGCCTCGAAGGGCTTCAGGTCGTCGACGCCCTCGCCGATGCCGATGAAACGGACGGGCAAGCCGAAGCGCTCGGCCAGCGCCACCAGCACGCCGCCCTTGGCCGTGCCGTCGAGCTTGGTGACAGCGAGCCCCGTCACATTGACGATCTGTTTGAAAATCTCGACCTGGCTGTGGGCGTTCTGGCCGACGGTGGCGTCGAGCACCAGCAGCACCTCATGCGGCGCGGTCTCGTCCTGGCGCTTCAGCACGCGGATGATCTTGGAAAGCTCTGCCATCAGGTCGGCTTTGTTCTGCAAGCGCCCGGCCGTGTCGATCAGCAGCAGATCGTCGCCGCGCGCCTTCGCTTCGGCCAGCGCGTCGAAGGCGAGCCCCGCCGCATCGGCACCCTGATCGCGCGCAACCACCGGCGACTTCGTCCGCTCGCCCCAGATTTTCAGTTGCTCGACCGCCGCGGCGCGGAAGGTGTCGCCAGCGACCAGCGTGACCTTCTTACCGTCGTCACGGAAATGCTTCGAAAGCTTGCCGATCGATGTGGTCTTGCCCGAACCGTTGACGCCGACGACGAGGACCACGAAGGGCTTCTTCGCCGGGTCGGGGATGAGCGGAATCGCGACGGGCGCGAGCGACGCGGTGATCGACGCGGCCAGCGCGGTCTTCACCGCTTCGGCGGCGGCTTCGCCCTCGAAGCGCTGGGCGCGCAATTGCTCGGCCAGTTTGGCGGCGGTGTTGGTGCCGAGATCGGCGGCGATCAGAATATCTTCGAGGCCTTGGAGCGACTCGGCATCGATCCGTTTGCCCGAAGCGAAGAGATCGCCGATGCCCTGGCCCAGCCGCGCCGATGAGCGCTTGAGGCCTTGCTTCAGGCGCCCGAACCAACCCGGTCTGTCGATCACGCGGCCAGCTCGCCCTGCAAGGTGTTTCCGTCCGCGCCGGTGATGCGCAGCGCGAGCACCGATCCGGTTTCAGCGGCGGCGGCGAAACGCACCGGCAGATAATGTTCGCAGCGGCCGATGCCGTCCTTCTCCACCAGCACGGTGGCTGCCGCGCCGATGCGCGACGCGGCATAGGCGGCGAGTGCCGTCTCGCCCTTGGCGCGCAGGGCGGCGGCGCGGCGGCGGATCTCGGGACCGGCGACCGCTTTCCATTTCGCCGCCGGCGTGCCGGGGCGCGGCGAATAGGGGAAGACGTGGAGGTGGGTCAGGCCGGCTTCGTCGACCAGCGCGAGGGAATTGGCGAACTGCTCGTCGGTCTCGCCGGGGAAGCCCGCGATGATATCGGCGCCGATGGCGAGATTGGGCCGCGCGTCGCGCAGGCGCCGGGCGAGATCGATCACATCCTGGCGGCGATGGCGGCGCGCCATCCGCTTCAGCACCGCATCGTCGCCCGCCTGGACCGAGAGATGGACATGGGGCATCAGCCGCGGCTCGGTGGCGAACAATGCGACCAGCTCGTCATCGACCTCGACCGGATCGAGCGAGGAGAGCCGCAGGCGTTCGAGTTCCGGAACCAATGTGAGCAGGCGGCGCGTCAGTGCGCCGAGGCCCGGCTTGCCCGGCAGATCGCTGCCATAGCCGGTGATATCGACACCGGTCAGCACCACTTCGCGGAAACCGCTCGTCACCAGCGAACGCACACGCTCAACCACGCCGCCGACCGGCACGCTGCGGCTGGGGCCGCGGCCCTGAGGGATGATGCAGAAGGTGCAGCGGTGATCGCAGCCCTGCTGCACTTCGACGAAGGCGCGCGCACGGTCGTTCTGCGTGGGGACTGCCGACATCTCATCTGCGGTGGACACCCCCCCACCCCAACCCTCCCCCTCGGAGGGGGGAGGGAGGAAGGTTTCGCCAAAAGTCGGAATTCCTTCCCCCCTTGAGGGTGCGTGGGCTGTGAACGCTCCACTGGAGCGTTCACGGGCGCCCGACGCAGGCGAGGATGGGGGGTAACTCTTCTGAGAACTGATATCCCCCACGCGCACCCGCGCCGCATCGGCCTCGCGCCAGGTTGCCGCGTCCATCTTCTCGGCATTGCCGATCACCTGATCGACCTCGGGCATCGCGGCGAAGCGGGCCGGGTCGATCTGCGCGGCGCAGCCGGTGACGACGATGCGCGTGCCCGGGCGTTCGCGGCGCAGCTTGCGGATCGCCTGGCGTGCCTGGCGTTCGGCCTCGTTGGTGACGGCGCACGTATTCACGATCACGGTATCCGAGAGACCGGCCGCGCGTGCGTGTCCCTTCATCACCTCGGACTCATAGGTATTCAGCCGGCAGCCGAAGGTGACGATTTCCGGATCGGTGGTCACGGCAGCAGCGCCGGATCGAGCGTGCCGGCAAACGCGATCGAGACCGGACCGGTCATCAGCACATGGTTGTCGTCGCGCCATTCGATCGAAAGCGGACCGCCGTCGAGGATGATCTCGGCCTTGCGGCCCGTCAGGCCGCGGCGCGCGGCGGCCACCAGCACGGCGCAGGCGCCGCTGCCACAGGCGCGCGTGATCCCGGCGCCGCGTTCCCAGACGCGCATGCGAATCTTTTCGGAGCCAAGGACGCTCACCACTTCGATATTGGCGCGCTGGGGGAACATCGCGTGGTGCTCCAGCACCGGGCCGAATTTGGTCAGCTCGACCGCTTCGGCATCAGGCACGAAGAAG
>CAZNZI010000216.1:0-1519 GCA_964577475.1 uncultured Rhodospirillaceae bacterium | reverse complement strand
CAGATCCAGCTCCCCTCGGGTGAAACCGCCTATACGCGCGACGGTTCGTTCCAGTTGAGCCCTTCGGGCCAGATCGTCACCCATGACGGCTATACGGTCATCCCGGGCATCACCATCGACACCAAAGCGACCGGCGTCACGATCAACGCCTCGGGCCAGGTCTCGGTGACGCTCGACGGCCAGAGCACGCCTTCGGTGGTCGGTCAGTTCCAGCTTGCCGAATTCCCCAACGAAGCCGGCCTCGAAGCCCAGGGCAACAACCTCTATCTGCAAACCGCGTCTTCGGGTTCGGCCTCGACGGCCAGCCCCGGCGCGCCGGGCTTCGGCTCGATCCTGCAGGGCTTCCTCGAAACCTCGAACGTCAACGTCGTGTCCGAAATCACCGACCTGATCAGCGCCCAGCGCGCCTATGAAATGAACAGCAAGGTGATCCAGGCCTCCGATGAGATGCTGCAGACCGTCAATCAGTTGAAGTCGTGAGATCGATGAGAACCGCCATGACCCTGCGCATGAATCTTCGCCTGCTGCTGATCGCCGCCGGTGTGGTTGCGGCGGTTCTGATGTCGATCCCCGCTTGGGCGGGCTCGGCGATCCTGCGGCCCGTCGCCGTGGTGAGCGGCGACGACATTCACCTGGGCGATCTGTTCGACGGCGTCGGTGCCAAGGCGAACGAAGTCGTGGCGCGCGCGCCGGCACCTGGACACAAGGCGATCGTCGATGCCGACTGGCTGCATCGCGTCGCCATGATCAACGGCATCGACTGGAATACCGACAACCCCTTCCTCGAAATGGTGATCGACCGTCCGGGCATGACGATCGGTCAGGACCGCATCCAGCAGGAGATCGCCGCAGCGCTGGCCGACAAGGGCGTCTCGTCCGATGCGCAGATCGACATCGCCAACCGCGACATGCGCCTGGTGATCCCGGCCAACGCCGCACCGACCATCGCCGTGAAGGACTTGGTTTATGACGAAGCGACCCGGCATTTCAGCGCGCTGATCGAGGCCCCGGCCGACTCGCCCAATCCGGCCCGAATCTCGGTGGGCGGCATGGTGCGTACCATGATCGACGTGCCGACCATTGCCCATCCGATCGGCCGTGACGAGGTGATCGCCACGCGCGACCTGACCTTCGCCCGCATGCGCAAGGACACGGTGCGCAAGGACGCGATCCTCGATGTCGATCAGATCATCGGCATGTCGCCGAGGGGCACGATGCGGACGGGTCAGACCGTCTCGCTCTCCGAACTGCAGAAGCCGATCGCGGTCGCGCGCGGCGCTCTGATCACGATCATGCTGAAGCAGGGTTCCATGACCCTGACCGTCCAGGGCCGGTCGAACGAGCCTGGCGCCGTCGGCGATGTCATCAAGGTCACGAATACGCGCAGCAACCTGGTGGTGCCCGCCCGTGTCGAAGGGCCCAATCTGGTCAGCGTCGGCATCGGCGTCAGCCCGCTGCGGGCCACGACCGGCGGCCTCGCGCTCGCGAATTGAGGAGTAGGTCCATGAACACCCGTTCC
>CAZNZI010000215.1:0-2594 GCA_964577475.1 uncultured Rhodospirillaceae bacterium | reverse complement strand
CTCGGTCTCGGGCGCGCTGCGTCCGTAAGGCGCGGCGGGTCCGTTACAGGGAGGTGACGATGCATCTCGAAGTCGACGACAGTCTTCCGGTCGATCGCGACAAGGCGACGCTGGTGGGACGGGCCTGGGTGGTTCACCCGGTCGCCGGTCCGGCGGTGGTCGCGCTGCGCGGCGATGATGTGGTGGATATCAGCACCGCCTCGGCCACGGTCAGCGGATTGCTGGAGCGGGACGACGCGGTGAAGATCGCGCGCACGGCGCCGGGCAAGCGGATCGGCAGCATCGCCGAACTGTTGGCCAACAGCGACGAAGCCACCCGCGACCCGATGAAGCCCTTCCTGCTCGCGCCCTGCGACCTGCAGGTGATCAAGGCGGCGGGCGTCACCTTCCCCGTCAGCATGATCGAACGCCTGATCGAGGAAAAAGCGCGCGGCAATCCCGATGCCGCCAAGGACGTGCGCCAGAAGATTGTCGATATCGTCGGCGCCGATCTGCGCAGCATCGTACCCGGCTCGGAAAAAGCGGCGCAGTTGAAGGCGATGCTGATCCAGCAAGGCATGTGGTCGCAATATCTCGAAGTCGGCATCGGCCCCGATGCGGAGGTCTTCACCAAGACCCCCGTACTCGCCTCGGTCGGCACGGGTGCCGATATCGGCATCCACCCGAAATCGACTTGGAACAATCCCGAGCCGGAAGTGGTGATGATCACCAACAGCCGCGGCAAGACGGTCGGTGCGACCCTGGGCAACGACGTCAACCTGCGCGACTTCGAAGGGCGCAGCGCGCTCCTGCTGGGCAAGGCGAAGGACCAGAACGCCTCCTCGGCCATCGGCCCCTTCATCCGCCTGTTCGACGACCACTACACGATCGACGATGTGCGCGCGGCCGAGATCACCGTGAAGGTCGAAGGCCCCGACCAATTCCGCCTGAACGGCAAAAGCTCGATGAAGCTGATCGCCCGCGACCCGCTCGACCTGGTCGGCCAGACCCTGAGCAGCACCCATCAATACCCCGACGGTGTCGCCCTGTTCTGTGGAACCATGTTCGCGCCGATCGACGACCGCCACGAGAAAGGCCAAGGCTTCACCCATGTGGTCGGCGACATCGTGACGATCGCCACCCCGAAACTAGGATCGCTGACGAATCGCGTCGCCCATTGCGACAAGGTGCGGCCCTGGACCTTCGGCATCGGCAGCCTGATGCGCAATCTGGCGCAGCGCGGCCTTACACCCTGATCTGCCTACCCTGAACTGAGAGACAAATGGGCTTACGCTTCGCTATCGACACGGGCGGCACTTTCACCGACCTGGTCGTCACCGACGAGCATGGCGCGCTCGGCATGTTCAAGGCCTCGACCGTGCCCGGCGATCCGGCCGCGGGTGTGATCGACAGTTTGCGCGTCGCCGCCAAACACGCGGGCGAGGAACTGGCCGACTATCTGGCGAAGGGCGAGATGCTGGTGCACGGCACCACGCATGCGATCAATGCGATCGTCACCGGCAATACGGCGCGCACCGCCTTCATCACCACGGCGGGCCATCCGGACACGCTGGTGTTCCGCGAAGGCGGCCGCATGGAGCCGTTTAATTTCACGATTCCCTATCCCGAACCGATCGTGCCCAAGGCGCTCACCTTTGAAGTGCCCGAACGCATCATGTCCGACGGCAAGATCAAGACGCCGGTCGATGAGAAAGCCGTCCTCGCCATCATCGAAAAGCTGAAGACGGAGAAGGTCCAGGCCGTTGCCGTCTGTTTCCTGTGGTCGGTGGTCAACCCGGAGCACGAGATTGCGGTCGGCACACTGCTGGAAAAGCATTTGCCCGGGGTGCCCTACACGCTCTCGCACAAGATCAATCCGAGCCTGCGCGAGTTTCGCCGCGCGTCCTCCACCTGTTTCGATGCCTCTCTGCGTCCGGTGATGGGCAAATACATGGCGAGCCTGGACGGTCGCCTGCGCGAAGCCGGCTTCAAGGGCCGCCTCCTGATCGTCACCTCGCAGGGCGGCGTGATCGATGCCGACCATGCGGCCAATGCGCCCGTGCAGTTGATCAACTCGGGCCCGAGCATGGCGCCCGTGGCGGCGCGTGCCTATGGCGCGAAGACCGACCTCGAAATGCTGATCGTCGGCGACACCGGCGGCACCACCTTCGATGTCTCGCTGGTCCGCCGCGGCCGCATTCCGCGCACGCGCGAGACCTGGCTGGGCCAGCCCTTCCGCAGCCCGATGACGGGACTGCCTTCGGTCGATGTGCGCAGCATCGGCGCGGGCGGCGGTTCGATCGCCTGGGTCGATTCGCGCGGCCTGTTGCATGTCGGCCCGCAAAGCGCGGGCGCCCTGCCCGGCCCGGCATGCTATCGCCGCGGCGGCACCAAGCCGACCGTGACCGATGCCTCGGTGGTGCTGGGCTTCATCGATCCCGGCTTCTTCCTCGGCGGCGACATGCCGCTCGACCGGGCGGCCGCCGAAGAGGCGATCCTGCGCGATGTGGCCAAACCGCTGGCCTGCACGCTCGACGAAGCCGCCGCCGCGATCATGGAACTCGCCACCGAGCACATGGTCCAGGCGATCATGGACATCACCGTCAACCAGGGCA
>CAZNZI010000214.1:0-2141 GCA_964577475.1 uncultured Rhodospirillaceae bacterium | reverse complement strand
GGCCAGATAGGCCTCGGGATCTTTCTTGCTCTGCGCCGCGCCGAAATGGGATTGCATGATTTCACGCATCACGGCGGTGACTGGCATGGCCACGCCCATCTCGCGCGCCGCCTTCAGGCCGAGATCGACGTCCTTGCGCGTTCCCGCCACCGGGAAGGTGGTGGTGAAATCGAGATTGGCCACGGCGGGGGATTTGTATTGGGTGAAGATCGAGCCCATCACGCTGTTGTTGATGAACTTGAGGAAGGCATGGCGCGGCACACCGGCCTTCTGCGCCAGCAGCGTCACCTCGACCAGGTTCTCGAACACGACGGCCAGGAAGACGTTGTGGGCGATCTTGCAGATGCGCGCGAGTTCGCCCTCGCCCGCATAGGTGACGCCGCGCACGGCGAAAGCTTCGAGGATCTTCTCGACCCTGTCGTAAGCCGCTTTCGAACCCGAGGCGACGCAGGAGAGCTTGCCCGCGATCACGCATTTCGGATTGCCGCTGACGGGGGCCGCCAGATACTCGACGCCCTTCGCCTTCAGCTTCTCACGGATCGCGGCCGACTCATCCATGCCGATGGTCGAGCAGTCGACGATGATGCCGGGCTTCTTGCCGTCGCCGACCAATCCGCCGGGACCGAAGCAGACCTCCTCAAGATCCTTCGCGGCCATCAGCATGGTGACGACCACGTCGCAGCCGCGCAGCTCGTCCAGCTTGTCGACGATCTTAGCGCCGTGCTTCGTCAGCGGTTCGGCCTTCGACTTGGTGCGGTTCCAGACCTTCAACGGATTCTTGGCCTTCAAAACCCGCTCCGCCATCGGGAAGCCCATGCGCCCGATGCCGACCCAACCGATGTCCATGCTGTCCTCCGCTGGTGTTCTTGTTCGTCCTCAGTATTCGTTCGCTACGGGCAGGTCCTGCGCCGGGTAGAGGGTGATCACCTTGCAGCCCTTGTCGGTGACGACCACCTCCTCTTCGATGCGCGCGGCCGAGACACCGTCCGACGCCGGGCAATAGGTCTCCAACGCAAAGACCATGCCGGTCTTGATCTCGGTCGGCTCGGTGAAGGAGTTGAGCCGGCTGATGATCGGCCGCTCATGCAAACCGAGCCCCAGCCCATGGGCGAATTCCAGGCCGAAAGCATCCATTTCGCCGTGGAATCCGATCTCTTCCGCCTTGGGCCAGCACTCGGCCACGTGATCAGAACGCACGCCCGGCTTGATCATCGCGATGGCCGTATCGATCCATTCACGCGCCCGCTTATATGCGTCTTTTTGCGACACTGTCGCTTTCCCAACACCGAAGGTGCGGTAGTAGCAGGTGCGGTAGCCCATATAGGACTGGATGATGTCGAAGAACGCCTGATCGCCGGGGCGCAGCAGGCGGTCGGTGAAATTGTGCGGGTGCGGCGAACAGCGTTCGCCCGAGATCGCGTTGATCGCCTCGACGCAATCCGATCCCTTCTCGTAGAGATCGTGATTGGCGAGTGCGACGATCTGGCTTTCGCGCACGCCCGGCTTCAGGGCTTCCGCGATCTTCCAATAGGTGCCGTCGACCATCGCCGCCGAGGTGTTGAGCAGCATCAGCTCGTCCTGGCTTTTGATCTCGCGCGCATCGAGCATCATCTGCTGGCCGTCGCGCACATCGAGACCGACGCGCTGGAGTTCGAACAGCATCGGCGGCTCGACCAGATCGACGCCGATCGGCATGTCGCCCACGCCTTCCTCGTCGAGGATCGATTTGATCTCCTCGGCCGCCTTGCGGAACAGCCCGACATTGGGATGGATCGCACCGCGCAGGCCGAGCAGGCCCGCCTTGCAATGATCGTGATGCAGCCAGGGCGCATAGAGGCGGTGGTGCTTCGCCGCCGAACCGAAGTCCCACACATAGGGATCGCCGTTGCCGGTGAGCAGGCAGTAGCGCGTCAGCTTGTCGCGCGCCCATTCGCCGATCACGGTCGACGAGATATAGCGGATGTTGTGCTGGTCGAAGGTCAGGATCGCGCCGAGGCCCGACTGCGCCAGCGCCACGCGCGTACGGCCGAGGCGATAATTGTGCAGTCGGCGGAAATCGACCCGCTGCTCGAAATCGACCGCCATCTGGCCCAGCGCCATGATTGGACGGCTCCAATCATGCTTGGGATCGATATCCTCTG
>CAZNZI010000213.1:0-1855 GCA_964577475.1 uncultured Rhodospirillaceae bacterium | reverse complement strand
GCTGTCCGATACAGGCCTTGGCGGTTCTGGGGCGACCTGTGGGAAGGTCCGTGTACTTGGGGGCGATCAGACCCAAACGAGAGAATCATGGATAGCCATGGGGTGCAGGTGGTCCCGGCCCATATGACTATCAGATAGTCGCATAATGTATATTATGGTGCATTTTATATTTATAAATTACAGCTAGGTATAGCGCAGCCATAACCACCTCATCCTAAAACCCGGGATTTCAGCGCTCCCGGCGCCCGATCTTTCAATCCTATCAACGTTCTGCGAATCGGAAATGGCGCGCGGTCTGAGAATAAATCTCGCTCAGGACGGCCGAAGACGCTGTGGTTGGGCCCTTGCCAGCGGCGGGCAATCTGGGATGATCCCGGGCCGAATTTTCGCGCGGCTCGATGCGGCCGCCACCGGAGGTTCGGATCGATCTGAGCCAAGACCAAGAAGCCGTCCCTCGCCCTCCGCCGCCGACCATCCCGACCCCAACCGCCAACCCGACTGACCACGCCATGAGCCTGCGTTCCGATTTCTCCCTCCAGGCTGGAGCCGCCGGGCTGCTGGCGGGCTTCGTCGGATTCGCCAGCACCTTTGCCGTTATCATCGGCGGGTTGACCAAGGTCGGCGCGACGCCCGAGCAAGCGGCTTCGGGCCTGATGGCGGCGTCGATCGCCATGGGTCTGTGCGGCGTCGTCATGAGCCTGAGTTCGCGGCTGCCGATCAGCAGCGCGTGGTCGACTCCGGGCGCGGCGCTCCTGGTGGCCACCGGTGCCGTCGAAGGCGGTTTCGAAGCGGCTGTCGGCGCATTTCTCCTGACCGGCGCGTTGATCGTCCTGTCGGGCCTGTTCAAGCCGCTCGGCCGCTGGGTGGCTGCGATCCCGGTGCCGCTGGCCAATGC
The DNA here is from genome assembly GCA_964577475.1 of uncultured Rhodospirillaceae bacterium. Classification (GTDB taxonomy): domain Bacteria; phylum Pseudomonadota; class Alphaproteobacteria; order Rhodospirillales; family Magnetospirillaceae; genus JASHSH01. The sequence continues at coordinate 960 of CAZNZI010000213.1, read as the reverse complement.
GATGCTGGCCGGCGTGCTGCTGGAGCTCTGCTTCGCGCCGGTGCGCGCCGTGGCCGAGCATCCGCTGCCGGCGCTGGCGATCATCGTGACCTGGCTGATCGTCGCGCGGCTCAAGCGTGTTTTGGCCATGCCGGCGGCCGTGGCCGTGGCCGCGATCGTGATCGCGGCGACGACGCATCTGTCGGCGGACAGTTTCGCTTCGGCCTGGCCGCATCCAGTGCTGGTGACGCCGACCCTGTCGGTGGCTGCGGTGATCGGTATCGCGCTGCCGCTTTTCATTGTGACCATGGCGTCCCAGAACATCCCGGGCATCGCGGTCCTGGCGGTCAACGGCTACCATCCGCAACCGGGCCCGCTATTCGTCGCCACCGGCATTTTCAGCATCCTCGGCGCGCCATTTGGCGGCCATACGGTCAATCTGGCGGCCATCACGGCGGCCTTGTGCGCCGGGCCCGATGCGCATCCGGATCCGAAGCGGCGCTATTGGGCGGCGATGATCGCCGGACTTCTTTACGTGATCGTGTTCGGGCTGTTGGCCGGTTTCGCCGCCGCCTTCATCGGCGCGTCGCCGCCGATCCTGATCGAGGCCGTGGCCGGGCTGGCGTTGCTGGGCGCATTCGGGTCCTCGCTGATGGGCGCGGTCAACGCGCCGGTCGACCGTGAAGCGGCCGTGGTCACCCTGCTCGTCACCGCTTCGGGCGTCAGCTTTTTCGGTATCAGCGGTGCGTTCTGGGGCCTGATCGCCGGCGGCGTCGTGATGATGCTGACCCGCTTCCGCCGCGAGGCGGCGAAACCCCAATAGAGGGACCCTCAATAGGTCGGAAGATTGTGCCGCAGGCGCAGCGAGCTGACCGCGGCGGCCAGCACGGACAGGCCGACACCGATATAAAGAGCGACGGTCTCGCCATTCTGCGGCATCCGGGCAAAAGCCAGGGCAACGACAGCGGCACCGGTGGTCTG
>CAZNZI010000212.1:0-6171 GCA_964577475.1 uncultured Rhodospirillaceae bacterium | reverse complement strand
GATGACCGGACGCCGTCGTCCCCGCATTGCCGTGATCGAAATTGCGCTGCTGGTGCTGGCGGCGGTGCTGCCCGTCTTCCTCGATACGTTCTGGACCTCATTCGCCACCCGCATCCTGATCCTGTCGCTGCTGGCCATCAGCTTCGATATCGTCTGGAGCTATGCCGGGATTCTCAGTTTCGGCCAGGCGCTCTTCTTCGGTACCGCGGCCTATGTCGCCGCGCTGTGTGCGCGCGATCTCGGCATAACCAGCCTCTTCGCGGTGGTTCCGATCGCGATGCTGGTGGGCGGCTTCTGTGCGTTGCTGTTCGCCTGGATATTGCTTCTCGGGCGGCGGCCGGCCAGTTTGATCTTCGTCTCCTTGGCCACGCTCACCGGCTCCTTCACCACCGAGCGGCTGGCGCGCGGCTGGTATTTCATCGGCGCCACCAACGGGATCCCATCCTTCCCCGTCCTCACGGTCGGCGTCCTGGAGTTGAGCGCCGGTCCCGAATTCTACTACCTCGCCTTCGCCGTCTTGATCATCGTCTACGCCCTTTGCCGCTCCCTGATGCGGTCGCAATTCGGGCTGGCCTTGGCAGGCATTCGCGAGAACGAAGCGCGGGTTGCTTTCCTCGGATATCGGACCAATGTCCTCAAGGCGATCGTCTTCACCCTCTCCGGTGCGATCGCCGGCCTGGGGGGCAGCCTTTACGCCTTCCACGAAGTCTTCGTCTGGCCCAATCTGGTCGGCGTGGTGCTCTCGACCCAGGCCGTGCTGTATGTGGTGCTGGGCGGCGGCGGCACCCTGGTGGGGGCAGTGATCGGCGTCGCGATCATGGAGACGGTCAGCCAGTTCCTGACCGACGCCTACCCCGACATCTGGCCGATCATTCTTGGCCTGCTGCTGCTGTTGATGATCCTGTTCCGGCCTACGGGTCTGATCGGATTCCTGGTCGACAAGCGCGAGCGCATCGGATCGTTCCGCAGAGAGGCGGTCACGGGTCATGAGCGCCACTGAACAGCCACCCCTGCTGACCGTTCGCGATGTCGAAGTCCAGTTCGGCCAGTTCAAGGCTTTGGCCGGCGTCTCCGTCGACATCGCCCCATCGACGTTCCACGGCCTGATCGGACCGAACGGTTCGGGCAAGAGCACGCTGATGAAAAGTATCGCCGGAGCGGTTCGGCCGACCAAGGGAACGATCGCGCTGGCCGGCCGGGATATCACCACCGCGGCGGTTGCCGAGCGGGCGCGGCTCGGCCTCAGCATCAAGTTCCAGATCACCGCCGTGCTGCCGTCGCTCACGGTCTATGACAACGTTCTTCTGGCACTGCAGGCGCAGGATTCGATGATCGCTCTGGCCCGGTCCCGCTCGCGCGGCCGGCTGCACGAGAAAGTCATCGCAGCGCTCGCCCGCTTCCATCTGCTCGATCGGCTGGACGATCAGGCGGGCATCCTCTCGCACGGACAGCAGCAATGGCTCGAGATCGCGATGGCCCTGGCTTCGGAGCCCAAGCTCCTGCTGCTCGACGAGCCCACGGCCGGCATGAGCACCGCGGAACGGCGCGCGACCGGCGAGTTTCTGGCGCCGCTACGTGATAAATGCGCCATCGTCATCGTCGAGCACGATCTCGCGTTCCTGCGGGATATCTGTGACGTACTGACGGTGCTTGATCAGGGCAAGGTGCTGGAGACCGGCACGGTTGCCGCCATTCGCGCGAGCCAGAAGGTGCAGGAGGTCTATCTCAGTCGTGTCTGAGGATCCGATCATCGACGTGCGCGATCTCGACGTCTCCTACGGGGCCAGCCGGGTGCTGTTCGGCCTGTCACTCCGCGTCGAGCGGAATCAGGCCGTGGCGATTCTCGGCCGCAACGGTGCGGGTAAGACGACTCTGTTGAAGACTTTGATCGGCGAGCTGGGCGTGCAAGGCGGCGAAATCCGCTATGACGGCGCCGACATGACCAAGATGCCGACGGAGGCCCGCTTCCGCCGGGGCCTGGGTTATGTGCCGCAGGAACACGCCGTGTTCGGCACGCTTACGGTGCGCGAGAACCTTCAAGTCGGCGCCTTATATGGCGACGACAAGAGCACCATGGATTACGTCCTTGAGATATTCCCGAAGCTGCGGGCCCGCCTGGGGCAATCGGCCGGAACCCTGAGCGGTGGCGAACGCAAGATGCTGGGCATTTCGCGCGCCTTGCTCGGGCGACCCAAGGTCCTGATGCTGGACGAACCGACCGAAGGCGTCTGGATCGGCGTCATCGACGAAATCGCCGATCGCCTGCGGCTGTTGGCCCGCGAGATGAGCATCATCATCGTCGAACAGCACCTCGAACTGGCCTTGGGCATCGCCGACCATGCCTATGTGCTGGAGCGCGGCAAGGTCGCGCTGGAAGGGCCGGCCGCGCAAGTCCGCGCCGATCCGAAGCTTCTCGAATATCTGGCGCCTTGACGCTGCCGCATCGGGCTGAGCTGCGCCCGGCGGCTATGGCCGGGCGCAGCTCCCGCGCGGTGACGGGTCAGGCTTTCGCGGTGACGGCCGGCCGGCGGAGATAGCGGCCGCGCGCCGGGCCGACGATCGCACCATTGTCGTAGATCAGGTTGCCGCGCAGGACCGTGCTCTTGACGCGCCCGGTCAGTTCGATGCCTTCGAACGGCGTATAGCCTTGCTTCGATTCCGAATCCGCGGCGTGGATGACGAAGGTTTCGTCCGGATCGACCAGCGCCAGATCGGCATCGAGACCGACGGCGATATCGCCTTTTTGCGGAAGGCCGAAACGGCGTGCGGGATTGCCGCTCACCAATTCGGCCATATGGTTGTACGAGAGGCCGCGTTTGCTGCCTTCGCTGACCACGGCGGACAGCAGGTATTCGGTTCCGCCGAAGCCTGATTTGGCCAGCCAGATGTTGGATGGGTCTTTCGCCGACCATTTCTGCTCCGCCGAACAACAGGCGTGATCGCTGACGATCCAATCCACCTTGCGGTCGATCACGGCGCGCCACAGTGCCTCTACGTCCTCGCGCGGCCGGATCGGCGGATTGACCTTGGCGTGAACTGCGCATTCCGCATCGGTGTCCAGGAGCAGGTGGCCTGCGGTCACCTCGCGCCGGAAGCTGATATGCGGAAAAACGGTTTCCATCATCAGCGCCGCTTCGATCGCCTTCCGCGAGCTCAGATGCAGGAGATTGATATTCAAGCAGTCCGTCTCGTAGGCCAGATAGGACGCGATCCAGATCGCCAACCCTTCCGAATGCGGAGGGCGCGCGGCGCTGTATGCGGCAAGCCCGGAAAGCTTGCTGTCGCGCTCCACGATCTTGGTATAGGCGGTCAGGATATCGGCCAATTCGCAATGCAGGCTGACGCTGACCGAGTCGGCGAGATGCGGGTGGGCTGTCATGATCTTGCGGGCCGAGCGCATGATGAACTCGAAGTGGGCGATGTCGTACCGCTCCTCGGGGCCGATCATCAGGAATTCATTCTGGCTCGCCGAACGGCCGTGCAGTCCATAGCCGCCGTAGAACATGAAAATCTTGAAAGACGGCACGCCGTGGTCGAGGACCAGCGACTCCATCTCGTCGATATGGCCCGAATCGATCGGCGCGACATGGTAGCCGTAATCGACCCAGTAGTTGCCGTTGGACAGCCGCATCACTTCGGGCATGAAATCGCGATAGCTGCCGCCGCGATTGAGATAGTACTGGCCGGTGCGGATGTAGTTGAGGCTGGAGGTTACGCCGCCCATCGCCGCGGCCTTGCTCTCGCTCACCGCGTCCAGATCGAGCTGCTGATAGATGCCGACATGCATGTGAGCGTCGACGCAGCCCGGAAAGGCGAGGCGGTTTTTTCCGTCGATCACCTGCTTCGCCTGGTCGGCCGCGATGTCGGGGGCGATCCGATGGAACACGCCGTCCTTGATCCCGATATCGAGGCAATCGACCGCGGTCTTATAAGGACGCACGACGCGAACATTTTTGATCAGGAGATCGAGCTGCGGAGACATTGGATTGAAGCCCTCACCGTTTGAAATGGGAACGTCTGTGATCGAGAGTCATTGACTGGGGTGCGCGGCGCGCTGTGCCGCGCCATGCCCGGCGAGCCGGCCGAGCGCGACAGCGGTCAAAAGACCGTTGCCCGACAGATAGCCGTCGACCGCCGGCCCGGAAACGCTGCAGGCCGCGCCGCCGCCGGCGAACAGATTGGGCAGAGGCGTCCCATCCGGCCGCAAGACGCGCGCGGTCGAGTCGATGACCAGCCCGCCCTGCGTATGGAAAAGCGCTCCGGTGACCTTGATGGCGTAGAAGGGAGCGGCTAGAAGAGGCTTGGCTGCGAAATCGCGTCCGAACGCATCGCTGGCGCCATCCTGGGCACAGGCCCGAACCTGCTCGAACGTCTCCGCCAAAGCGCTGGCCGGCAACCCGATGGTTGCCGCCAGGGCAGCGAGAGACTCCGCGCTGCGAACGGCGCCGGCCGCCACGGCATCGCGATAGTCGGGAAAGTCGAGGCCGAACCGGTGCAGCCGCTCGTCATAGATATCCCACACGATGCCGTCCGGCTGTGCGAGCACTGCGACGGCCTGCTCCGAATAACCCTCCAATTCGTTGGAGAACCGTTGCCCGCGCGTGTTGACCTGGAAGCCACCCTCGGTCATCAGCGCCCAACTGATGAGGATGCCGTGAGGATGGGCAACGGAGCCGTGACCCTGATAAGCCGTCAGGTGCTGTGTGGCGGCGCCCAGCGCCTCACCCCAGATCAGCGCATCGCCCCGGTTGCCCGTATGGCCGAAATACAGGGCGTCGCTCATCTCGGGAATGTACCGCTGCACCAATGCGCGATTGCCGCCGAAGCCGCTGGACGCCAGAACGAGACTTTGACAGCCGATCAATTCGCTGCTGCCGTCGAGCCGCTCGATGCGCACGCCGCGCACGAGACCGTCGCGATCCGCATACAGATCGACGGCATGCGCGCCCGTCACGATTTCGATTCCCGCGCGTTCGGCCGCGGTTCTCAACCCGTCGATCAGCGCCCTGCCGGTTCGCTCCGGATGAGCGTGCATCCGCTCGCGGCGATGCCCGGGATAAAGAAATCCCGTCACCAGCGTGAAAGGCAGATCATGGCGGTCGGCCAGCCATTCGATCGTGGGGCCAACCGTCTGCGCGACGCAATCGACGATTGCCGGCGTCGCCCGGCCCTTGGCCTTGGCCTGGATGTCGGCGCCGAACAAAGCGGGCGAGTCCTCGACGCCGCTCTCGCGCTGGAACCGTGTTCCGGCGGCGGGGATCAGGCCAGAGGACAGTGCCGTCGAGCCGCTCGGCATCGCATCGCGCTCGAAGACGACGACCTCGCCGCCCGCGTCATGCGCCGCCAGAGCCGCCACAAGGCCACAGGCGCCGGCCCCGATGACGGCCACGGGAATCGTGATGTCGAATGTGACGGTGTGGGATGGAAGCACGGGCATGGCGGATTACGATGCCGATTGTGGACCGTGATGAATCATCGTCTGCACCCTCAGCCGCCGTCCTTTTCAAAATTACCGCCTGCATAGCGCCGGCCCCGCTCCAGCAATTCGGGGGTACCGATCAGCGCATTGAGCCCGTTGAAATCCATCATGCGATCGCTGAAGGCTGCTGTCGTGCCGAGCCGCTTCAGATTGCCGAAATAGTCCTGCGCCATATGGGCGAAGGCCCGCGCCAACCCGCCGGGATAGATGACGAGAGCGAATCCCAGGGTTTCGAGGTCGTCCGCCGCGAGGATCGGCGTCACGCCACCCTCGACCATATTGGCCATCAGGAGCGTGCGGCCGGAAAACCGCCGGCAGATCGCGACCATGTCGTCGCGGGATCGCGGCGCTTCGACGAAAATGAGGTCGGCACCCGCGGCCAGGTAGCGCTCGGCCCGATCGAGGGCCTGGTCGAATCCCTCGACGGCGATGGCGTCGGTCCGGGCGATAATCAGGGTGTCCTGGGATCGGCGGGCATCGAGTGCGGCCTTGATCTTGCCGACCATCTCGCCCGGCGGAACCAGCATCTTGCCAGCGAGGTGCCCGCACCGCTTCGGCGTGGCCTGATCCTCCAGCTGGATTCCCGCGGCCCCGCGCCGTTCGAATTCCCGTACCGTACGCTGCACGTTGATCGCGTTGCCGAAGCCGGTATCTCCATCGACGATCATCGGGACCGCGATTCTCTCGCTGAT
>CAZNZI010000211.1:0-4961 GCA_964577475.1 uncultured Rhodospirillaceae bacterium | reverse complement strand
CGAAGTGGAGCGCAAGAACCAGGAAATCGAGCAGGCTCGCCGCGCGCTCGAGGAAAAAGCCAGCGAATTGGCGCTGACCTCGAAGTACAAGTCCGAATTCCTGGCCAACATGTCGCATGAGTTGCGCACGCCGCTGAACTCGATCCTGATCCTGGGCCAGCAGCTGGCCGACAACCCTGACGGCAATCTGACCGGCAAGCAGGTGGAATTTGCCCGCACCATTCATGGCGCCGGCACCGACCTGCTGAACCTGATTTCCGACATTCTCGATCTGTCGAAGATCGAGTCGGGCACGGTGTCGGTCGAGGCGGAAGAGGTGCTGTTCCTCAACCTGCAGGAAACGGTGGCGCGGCCGTTCCGTCACGAGGCCGATGCCCGCAAGCTTTCCTTCGAGGTCAAGGCCGACCCGAGCATCGGCCGCAGCATGGTGACCGACGCCAAGCGGCTTCAGCAGATCCTCAAGAACCTGCTGTCGAACGCCTTCAAGTTCACCGAACAGGGTGGCGTGCGGCTCAGCATCTCGGTGGCCGCCTCGGGATGGACACCCGACCATCCGTCGCTGCGTCACGCGGCCTCGGTGGTCGCGTTTGAAGTTTCCGACAGCGGCATCGGCATCCCGCTCGAGAAGCAGCGCATCATCTTCGAAGCGTTCCAGCAGGCCGATGCCGGCACCAGCCGCAAATATGGCGGCACCGGCCTCGGCCTCGCCATCAGCCGCGAGCTCTCCAACTTGCTGGGTGGCGAGATCCAGCTGCATTCGGTGCCCAGTGTCGGCAGTACCTTCACCCTCTATCTGCCGATGAAGTATGCCGGCCCGTCGATCACCACACGCAGCACCATGCCGTCTCACCACAGCATGCCGCAGGCGAGCGCGATCATCGTGCCGCGCCTGGCCGAGCCGGTGATCGAGGCGGTGCCCGACGACCGCGAGAGCATCCACGCCGGCGACAATGTGCTGCTGATCGTCGAGGACGATCCGCACTATGCACGGATCATGGCCGATCTCGGCCGCGACTCGGGCTTCAAGGTGCTGGTGGCGATGCGCGGCATCGACGCGATCGCGCTTGCCACCGAGTTCAGGCCCAGCGCCGTCTCGCTCGACGTCTTCCTGCCCGACATGCTCGGCTGGACCGTGCTGAGCCAGCTCAAGCAGAACCCGACCACCCGGCATATCCCGGTCCAGATCGTTACCCTCGACGAGGACCGCCAGCATGGTCTTGCGCGCGGTGCCTTCTCGTTCCTGACCAAGCCGACGACGACGGAAGGCCTCGAACTGGCCCTCGACAAGATCAAGGACTACACCCAGCCGCGCCGCAAGAAGCTGCTGGTGGTGGAGGACAATCCCGACGAACGTTTTGGCATCACCGAACTGCTCGGCCATGACGACATCGACATCGTCCCCGCCGGGACCGGCCAGGAGGCGCTGGACGTGATGGAAGGCCAGCATGTCGACTGCATGGTGCTTGATCTGCGCCTGCCGGATATGTCCGGGTTCGACCTCCTCGAGCGCGTCCGCGACGACGAGAAACTCGCCGATCTGCCGGTGGTCGTCTTCACCGGCCGTGAACTGTCGCCCGACGAGGACGCGCAGCTGCGCACGATGGCCCGCAGCGTGGTCGTGAAGGGTGTCGAATCACCCGAACGCCTGCTCGATGAGACGTCGCTCTTCCTGCACCGCATCGTCTCCGACCTGCCGCCGGCCAAGCAGCGCATGCTGGAACGGCTGCACGACTCGGACGAGGATCTGGTCGGCAAGACCGTGCTTCTGGTGGACGATGACGCCCGCAACATCTTCGCGCTCTCGAGCGTCCTGGAACGCAGGGGTATGCGTGTGCTGACCGCCACCACCGGCCGCGAGGCCATCGCCGTCGTCGAAGGCGATCCGGAGGTCGCCATCGTCCTGATGGACATCATGATGCCGGAAATGGACGGCTACGAGACGATGGAAGTGATCCGCAGCAATCCGCATTTTAGACGCCTGCCAATTGTGGCATTGACCGCCAAGGCCATGAAAGGCGACCGCGAAAAGTGCCTGGAGGCCGGGGCCTCCGACTATCTGGCGAAGCCGGTCAATACGGAACAGTTGCTGTCGGCACTCCGAATGTGGCTGCATCGGTGATGCGCATGGTCTCGGACTGTAACAATCACAGCTTCCTGTCCCGAAAGAGTGCTAGCGTCTCCGTCGCCTGCGTTCGGGGGTACGACGTCAAGGCCAGGGCCATGAGTGTGTGTTTGCGCCGTCTCGCCAACGCCCTGCGGAGGGGCTAATGGTCACCAGCAGCGGCCAGGTCAATATTCTTGTCGTCGACGATCAGCCGGCGAAGCTGCTCGGCTATGAGGCCGTCCTCGGTGAACTCGGCGAGAATCTGGTCAAGGCCAACTCGGCCCGCGAAGCGCTCGACCATCTGCTCAAGCGCGACATCGCCGTCATCCTGATCGACGTGATCATGCCTGAGCTCGACGGGTTCGAGCTGGCCCAGTTGATCCGCAGCCATCCGCGTTTCGAGACGACGCCGATGATCTTCGTCTCAGCGATCGCGCTGACCGATCTCGACCACATCAAGGGCTATGAATACGGCGCAGTGGATTACGTGCCCGTGCCCGTTGTGCCGCAAGTGCTGCGCGCCAAGGTCCGGTTCTTTGTCGAGATGTACCGCAAGACGCGCCAGCTCGAAGCGTTGAATGCCGAGTTGGAAACCCGAGTCGCCGAACGTACCGCCGATCTCGAGCGAGCCAACGCCGATCTGGAACGCCGCGTCGAGGAGCGGACGCGCGAACGCGAGACGGCTATGCAGCAGCTGCACGAAATGCAGAAGCTGGAAAGCCTGGGCAAGATCACCGGCGGCCTGGCGCATGACTTCAACAATCTGCTCAACGCGATCATCGGCAATCTCGAGCCACTCTCGAATCGGCTGGAGGGCAAGCCGCAACTCAAGAAGTTCGTCACGGGCGCGATTGAGGCGGCCGAGCGCGGCGCCAACCTGACATCACGCCTGCTGGCCTTCGCCCGGCGCCAGGAGTTGCGGCCCGAATCCGTCGATGTGGCCCGGCTCGTCAAAGGCATGGGCGAACTGCTTCAGCGTTCGCTGGGGCCGACGATCGAAATCAGGGCGGATTTCGATCAGGGCCTTTCGCCGATTCGGGTGGATCCCAATCAGTTCGAACTGGCGATCCTCAACCTCGCCGTCAATGCGCGCGATGCCATGGAGGGTGGCGGCCAGCTCACCCTTTCGGCCAGCAACGCGACGGTCAAGGTCGCCGGACTCGCCGATCTCATTCCGGGCGATTATGTATGCGTCACGGTGCGCGATACCGGCGTGGGCATGGAGGAGACGATCCTGCGCCGCGCAACCGAGCCGTTCTTCACGACGAAGGAAATGGGCAAAGGGACGGGCCTGGGCCTGGCGATGGTCCATGGCTTGGCCGCCCAATCGGGCGGCGCGATCCGGATCAACTCCAAGGTCGGCGAAGGAACGGCCATCGAGCTGTGGTTCCCGATCGCCGATGAGGATGCCGAGCAGCCGGTGGTCCAGCCGGTTGCCGCCACGCAGTCCACGCGGTCGTGCAAGGCGCTGCTGGTCGACGACGACCCGATGGTGGCCGAAGGCACGGTGGCGATGCTCACCGATCTCGGCCATGCAGTGACGGTTGCGCAGTCGGGTGCCGAGGCCCTCGAAGTGCTGGCCAACGGCAAGGTTTTCGACTTCGTCATTACGGACCATGCGATGCCCGGCATGACCGGCATCGAGCTTGCGCAAAGAATCCGCACTGCGCGACCGAACCTGCCGGTCATCCTCGCCACCGGCTACGCCGAACTTGCGGACGGCGAGTCATCCGGCTTGCCGAGGCTCGACAAGCCATACCGCATGCATAAGCTCGCCGCCTTGATCGAGTCGCTGGTCGGGGGCACACCGGCCTCGATCGCGCAAAAGCGGATCGATCGCGAAGCAAACCGGCCCGGCGGGATATTGCCGGTGCCGCCCCTCACCCTCGATGCCGCGGCGGCCCGGATCGCCGAATAGCATCACCGCCGCCGTCCGCAGGGGACCACGGCGCTTTTTCCAAAACACGGACGGAAATTATTGCGTCGAGCTTGTCGCGCGCGTGCGCGGCAGCATCAGGCGGATCGCCGAGCCTGGGCGGTTCACGCCGATCACCATCAACTGGCCGCCCCACTGCCGGGCCAGATTCTCGATCAGGCTTAGATGCAGGGGGTTGGCGATGATGGCGTCCTTCGGAATCACCGCGCGGCCGGCCGATTTCTGCTCGCCGGTCTCGCGGGGCTTGCCCTCCCCGCCGCTGATCGTCAGGACCAGATAGTCGCCGGCGGCCAGATCGGGGGTCGATTCGGTCCGGGTCTCGTTGGTGCCCTGGATGCGGAGCACGCCGGACTTGGCAACGCCATCGCGCGCCAGCAGGACCAGCGCGACCAGCATCGATTCGATTTGCGCCTCATCGGCGGTGACCGGCCAGAGATCGTCGGGCAGGCTCAGTTCCAGAGCCGCCTGATCGCCGACCAGGAGGCGGATCATCTTCTCGACGCGCTTCACCAGAGCGGTGGGCTCGATCCATCGTGCCTTGATCTTCGGCGGCAGGCGCTTGGCGAACTGCATCAGGTCCTTGAACAAGCCCGCGCCGTTGTTGGCACCCGTCAGGGCGGCGACCACCCTGTCGCGATCGCGGCCCTTGACGTTATTGGCCTCGATCGACCGCATCATCCCATCCAGATTCCAGATGGTGACACTCAGCATGTTGAGGAAATCATGAGCGAGGTCGTCGATGACGAGGCCCATCGACTCGAGGCGTTGCGACCACAACAGGCGGCGTTCGAGCCGACGCTGGTCCGTCACGTCCATGCACGAACCATGGATCTCCAACGCCCCGTCGGGGCCGGGGGCCGCCGAGCCCCCGGCGCGGGCGCTACGCGCCGGAGCGTCGGGGCCAGGAATGCGATATTAGAT
>CAZNZI010000210.1:0-5834 GCA_964577475.1 uncultured Rhodospirillaceae bacterium | reverse complement strand
GCTGGTGAAGCGCGACGCGGTGGAACACCTGCTGCTGATCGGCGGCGCCGGCGACGTGGTCGTCGAGCGCGGCATTCATCCGGCCCTGCCCACCGGCCTGCCCAAGGTTTTCGAGGATCATCTGAAGTGACGCACGCCGGGACCGATGAAGATGCGCGTCATTGCGAGCGCAGCGAAGCAATCCATGGCTCCACGGCGAAGAGTGGATTGCTTCGTCGCTTCACGCCTCGCAATGACGGATGGTTCAAACGGCATGTCCGCCATATCGCGGCCGTCGTTGCGGTTGCCGTCTTCGCGGCCGCCGCGCTGATCCTGGCGGCGGAACCCGCCTCGGCGCAGCAGTTCTCGCTCGATCTCGGCCAGGGCCCGACGACCACGGGCCGCATCGTCCAATTGGTCGCGCTGCTCACGGTGCTGAGCCTCGCGCCCTCGATCCTGATCATGGTGACTTCGTTCACCCGCATCGTGGTGGTGCTGTCCTTCCTGCGCCCGGCGCTGGGCACCACGACCAACCCGCCCAACATGGTGATCGTCAGCCTGGCGCTGTTCCTGACGGGCTTCATCATGGCGCCGACCTTCGAGCAGAGCTACGACCAGGGGATCAAGCCCCTGCTCGACAACCGCATCGAGGAGACCGAAGCCTTCGACCGCGCGATCCAGCCGGTGCATGAGTTCATGGCACGCCAGGTGCGCAACGAGGACCTCGCCCTCTTCTACAACCTCGCCCGCCTGCCCGCCGCCAGCAACAGCACGGCCACGCCGCTGCGCGTGCTGATCCCCGCCTTCATGATCAGCGAGCTGCGCCGCGCCTTCGAGATCGGCTTCCTGGTCTTCCTGCCCTTCCTGATCATCGACATGGTGGTGGCCAGCGTGCTGATGAGCATGGGCATGATGATGCTGCCGCCCGTAACCATCTCGATGCCGTTCAAGATCATCTTCTTCGTGCTGGTCGACGGCTGGTACCTGCTGGCCGGCAGCCTGGTCCAGAGCTTCGGCCCGCAATAGCGGGCGGCCCACCACCTCACCGTTCTCGTTTCCCCAGCCGTCACGCCCGCGCAGGCGGGAGCCCGGGGCCGTTTCCCGGCTATTGTGTGACCCTGGCTCCCGCCTGCCCGCGGATGACGAATGGGGGAGATGGCGCGGCTTGAAAATGTTTCACGTGAAACGCAATTTCATATATCAATAAGATCAATATACTAACTATAAAAACTTGCATTTTTCGTCAAATCCGCTACCCTTCGCCCAGCCTTAAAACGGCGCCGCAAAAGACGGAATAGCCACTCGGAACACCCCCGGAAGCACCCCCACCAACACCCCGCGTGACACCCCCGCAACACCCTGTCGAACACCCCCGGTAGCAAGGTCTCCCAGACTCCACTGGGGGTTTAATCCCCGCTCTCTCAGGAAACCCCTGAATGCCCGGCGGGCGCCGCCCGGGTAGTTTGCGCTCTCTTGCATGCTTCGCCCGCGGGGGATTGATGTTCGTCTCGACCCAGACCCATGGCCTCGTCAGCTATGACGGCATCCATTGCACGCTCACCGTGCAGCGGCTGGCGGACGACGTCGTGGTGGTGCGGATCGCCGGCACCGATATCGGCGAGTTCGGCGACCGGCCGCTGCGCGCGATGGACAGCCTGGTCGCCGATGCGGGCGCCGAACCGTTCAACCTGTTCATCGACGCGCGCGCGGTGAAGGGCGCCTCGATCACGGCCAGCAGCGCCTGGGGCGTGTGGCTGGCAACCCACGGGTCGGCGCTCTGCCGCGTGCACATGCTGGCGCGCTCGCGCTTCGTCATGCTGACGGCCAACTTCGTCCGCCGCTTCGCCCAGCTCGAGGACAAAATGACGATCCTCTCGAGCGATGAAGATTTCGATCTCGCGCTCGGCCAGTCGCTGCGGGCGTCGACGACCGCCGGCTAAGCTCGGGCTTTACCCAAGCCTTCTACAAGCCAGTCTTATTTCCGGTACGGCTGCGGAATGGCCAATGATTCATCACGCAGCCTATGGCGCTTGACGCCATAAATTGTCATATGGCATTCTATGCCATATGAGGGCGATATCCCGATTCCACACGAAGAGTGAGTTGGACGACGGCGGGGTTGTCGAGATCGTTGTTTGGGAAGTGCCGCAACCCGTGCCCGGGAGCCTCCATTCCTTCAAGTATCGCCTCTACTACGGCAAGGATGGCAAACGGATTGTCGGCTATGACAATGAGCGTGGAAAAGGCGATCATCGGCATGTCCGTGGCCGAGAATACGTCTACCGCTTCACGACGCCGGAAGATTTGATTACCGACTTTCTGGCCGACGTGGAAACAGCGAGGACGAAGCGATGAAAAAGCGACGGAAGATTCAAGTTCACGTTGAGAGTCTGGCAGAGTCGGGTCGGCGTTTTGTCGATGCGTGGAAACGCATGGAACGTGGCGAACACGTTGACGAAGAACACCTGTCGTTTGAGAGTCTGGAAGGCTTGCTCGCGACGCTGTCTCCGAAGCGGATCGAACTTGTGCGATTCGTACGCAAACACCCTGATCTTTCGATTGCCGCACTCGCCCGCGAATTGAAGCGCGATTATAAGCGCGTCCATGTCGATGTCCGCGCGCTGGAAGCCGCTGGATTGTTGGAAGAAGACGAGAAAGGTCTGCGTGCGCCTTACGATGGGGTCGAGGCGCAGCTATCGTTTTCGTGAAGACAATCTCTGAACGCGTTGTCGCGAAAATCCTACTTCATCTCGAGACGGCGATCATTGCGGTCACCAAGAGGCGACCAGAAAACCCACTCTGACCCCATTTTACTGCCACCTCAATCGACTGCACCGAGAAAAGCGCGTTGTGTTTCCTGACCACGCGGTCCATGTGGACTTCGTGCTGCGGGCGGCGTAAAGAGATTTGGACTAGAAGCTTCGACATATACTTAGTGCTAGTGAATCAAATGATAAATTGCCAATGGATAGGCAATTATTCAGGTCAGACCAACGGAGTGGCCGTCGTCGATCTAGATGAAATAGACGGTCATTACGTAGGATATGCCTATCTCGTAAATGCCAATCGAGCCCTTCCGACTGTAGCGGTAACTTTTACCACGATAGGTACGCCGAACTTCTTCAAATTGAATCTGACGCCTCAAGTCGTTCATCCTCGAACAGGGGAGCTTTTGTCGATCACCGATGCACAAAGCCTCTACAGTGGCGTTACATTTGCCAAGAGCGTCACCGCCGACATCAATCTTGTTGGAAACACTCTTCAAGTAAATTGGTTGGCGGATCACGGTGTAACTAGCACCGCTAACCTCACAAAAAGTTTGGCTGGCGCTCCGTCAGATCTTCAGTCACGGACAATGTCTTGGGACCAATTCAAATTGCGCATCAACGTTCTTGCCCCGAGGCAATTCGTTTTTCGTGGCCAAGCACATCCGCATCGTCTCAGAACCTATTTTCACCGGACGGGGCGAGCCAACCTGAGGAGATTTCTATCTGACGATATTCCGGCCCTTCACCGACACTTAACAGCTCGAACTAAGCACGTTTTCAACTTGCTCGTGCCCGACGAGAACGGTGCATTTTTTAATCTCGTCCAACACCACGGATACCCTACGCCCCTACTTGATTGGACATATTCTCCTTACGTCGCAGCGTATTTTGCCTTTCGTGGCATCAAAAGCAGTGATGCGGCCAAAGCCAAACCGACGGACTATGCTCGAATCTTTTTATTCGACAAGCAACGTTGGGCGAAAGATTTTCCCCAGCTTTATCAGCTCACCCCCAATTGTTTGCATTTTTCGTTGCAAGAGTTTCTTGCAATCGAAAACGAGAGAATAGTTCCGCAACAGGGAATTTCGGGGCTCACCAACGTGGACGATATCGAGAGTTATGTTCGAGCCAATGAGGTCACTCAAAATACGACCTACCTCACAGCCATCGACGTCCCACATAGTGAGCGAGATATTGTGATGAGAGAACTACGTATGATGGGCATTACCGCAGGATCTTTATTTCCAGGCCTCGACGGAGCCTGCGAGGAGTTGCGAGAGCGTCACTTCAAAATTTGAATCACACCCCCCGATACCCCATCGCCCCACCGACCGGAATCTCACCCACCGCCTTTCCCCCGCCCTGTTTCCTGATCGCTTCGGGCCAGTCGCGCAGATGGCTTTCGGCGTCGCCC
The DNA here is from genome assembly GCA_964577475.1 of uncultured Rhodospirillaceae bacterium. Lineage (GTDB taxonomy): Bacteria > Pseudomonadota > Alphaproteobacteria > Rhodospirillales > Magnetospirillaceae > JASHSH01. The sequence goes on along the minus strand of CAZNZI010000210.1, from coordinate 1,673 downwards.
ACCACGACGATCTCGCCCGCCTCGTTCATGTGCAGCATGGCGCCGTAGACGACGAAGATGACGTCGGTCTCGCCCGTATTGTGGTCGGCCACTTTCAGGGTGTGGGTGCTGCCCGGCGGTTCGTAGAGGTATGAGCCTGCCTTCGAGGGCGGGGCGTCCTTGTATTCGAGATAGTGCCACTCGCCGGCCAGCGTGAAGGCATGCACTTCGCCGGTGTGCTTGTGCGGCGGCAGTTGGGTGCCGGGCGCGAATTTGATGCGCACGACGAATTTGCCGCCTTCGATATCGGCCAGCAGCAGTTTCAGCCGCACGCCCTTGAAGCCCGACCAATCGTCGGCGAAGGGCAGGTCGTCGGTGGCGACGACGAAGGCTTCGGGGATCAGGGGTGATGCGGTCATGTGGGTGCCTCCCAGTATTGTCCGTCACCCCCGCGCAGGCGGAGGTCCAGGGTCGCGCGGGAAACGGCCCTGGATTCCCGCCTTCGCGGGAATGACGAGAGTCCAACAGTCTCACCCGCCATTGTTCATCACCGCCAGCGCGCCGCCGTCGACGGGCCAGGCGGCACCGTTGACGAAGCCGGCGCGGTCGGAGAGCAGGAAGGCGACCACGGCGCCGATCTCGGCCGGCGTGGCGACGCGGTTCATCGGCGCGGCGCTGCCGGCCACTTTCAGCCCTGCCTCGATATCGCCCGCGAAGATGGTGCCGAGGATCGAACGCAGCAGCGGCGTATCGACCATGCCCGGCAGTACGCAGTTGACGCGCACGCCATGCCTGCCGACCTCAGCGGCGGCGGTGCGGGTGAGGCCCAGCACGCCGTGCTTGGCCGCGTTATAGGCGGGCGTGAGGGGCAAGCCGCGTTCCGAGGCGATCGAGCCCGTGTTGACGATGGCGCCATGGCCCTGCTTGATCATCACCGGCAGCACATGGCGCAGGCCGAAGAACACGCCCGTCAGGTTGATGCGGATCACGCGCTCCCATTCGGTCTCGTCGTATTCGGCAATCGGACCGAGCTTGCCTTCGATGCCCGCATTGTTGAAGAAGGCATCGATCTCGCCGAAGCGCGCGACGGCGGCGGCCACATAACCCTGGACATCGCTCGAGTCGCCGCAATCGGCCAGCACCGTTTCCACATGGACGTGATCGCCCAGCGCGGCAACGGCATCGTGGCTCTCGCGCAACCGTTTCGGATCGATATCGACCAGCATGATCTTCGCGCCGTCCTTGGCCAGCGCGATCGCGGCTTCGCGCCCGATCAGCCCGCCGCCGCCGGTGATCAGCGCGCCCTTGCCCTGCATGGACATGGTGCAGTTCCCCCGATGATTTTTCTGTAGTGTGCCCCGCCGTGGCGAAACCCGCCAGCCGCGCCACGATTGGCGCCGGCCCTTCGCGTCCTTGCCCCGTTCCCGCCTGATTTATCGAGGAAATCGATCCCGCGGGTGATCAATCAAGGGCGGCGTCCATGGTCACATTGGAACCACCGCGCTTTCGCTGAAATCGCTGCGATCCCTGCGATGCAACGGCCCCTCAGAGCCCGCGCGGGGGCTCCTTGAGGGTTTGCAACGCGAGGTTCACATGGCCATGTCTGTCCTCAACCGCATCCACATCCTGGTGGCCGACGACCAGATGGAGATGCGCCGGCTCGCCCGCCAGATGCTGGCCGAGATCGGCTTCAC
>CAZNZI010000209.1:0-4642 GCA_964577475.1 uncultured Rhodospirillaceae bacterium | reverse complement strand
CGCATCCGGTGCGACTATCTGGTCGATGATTACCGGCGCGACACCCGAGATCAGAACGTCGTCGCCTCGGTCCATGTCGAAGCGGCGTGGGACAAGGAACGCGACGCGATCGAGGAGACGCAGTGGCTCGAAACTCTCGACAAATCGAGCGGCGTCGCAGCACGCTATGTCGCCTTCGTGCCCCTCGCCGATCCCCAGGCCGAGGCGATGATCGAACGGCAGGCGGCATTCAAGCGCATGGTCGGCGTGCGCGCGATGCTGAGCTGGCACCCGGCCGATCCCACGAAATCCTTCGCCGTCGATCCGCATCTGTCGGAGAACCCGGCCTGGCGTCGCGGCGCGCAGGCGCTCGCCAGGCACGGGCTTCATCTCGAACTGATGCTCTATCCCTATCAGGCCGATCAGGTCGTGGCGCTCGCCGAGGCCATGCCCGGTCTGACGATCGTCCTCAACCATTGCGCCAGCCCGGTCGATCAGGACGCCGAGGGCTTCGCGCGCTGGCGCGACGGGCTGCGGCGCCTGGCCGCGGCGCCCAATGTCGCGCTCAAGATCTCGGCGCTGCACGCCTATGCGCCCGAGTCGGAAACCCGGCGGCGCGACATCGCGCTTCATTGCCTCGACTGCTTCGGACCGCAGCGCGCGATGTTCGGCAGCGATTTCCCGGTCGGGCGTCTGTGGACCGGCTTCGACGGGATCTACGCGGAATTCAAGGACATCACGCGGGATCTCAGCGCCACGGAACAGGCGGCCCTGTTCCACCACACGGCAACGCGCTGCTATAGGCTGACTTCGCTGCAGTAAATTATTGAATTCGTTGAGGTGCGGTATCCCTTCTGCGTCGCATTCAAGTTGCCATGATGCCGCCACGATACCGATCTAATCCTGCATGAAACCACGCTTGCGCCTGCGGAGAACGCTAGGCAATCTGTGGATCAAATCCGTCGGTTAGCCGGTTCAATAAAGCAATTCCAACGATCCCGCCGGCCTGCGGACCCTGACCACCGATCCTTCGTCCTCACGCCCAAGCCTGCCCTCCATGGCACATCGGAGACAACGATGGCTGACTCGAAAATGACCACGATCGCGACCCTCGTGCGCGATCACGAAAAAGAGATTCTGCCGGAATGGCTCGACCTTCAGAAAGCCTCAGGCGTTCTGAAGACCGGCCGCATGGCCGAATCGGAACTTCTGGCTCAATCGCGCGAATTCCTGCACCTGTTGCAGGACGCACTCGCGAAGGCCGGCGTCGATGTCACCGACGCCGCCTACCATGCGGCGCGCGATATGCTGGGCAACGTTTCGCGCACCCGCGCGTTGCAAGGTTTCTCGCCCACCGAAACCGCCACCTTCGTCTTCTCGCTGAAGCAGCCGCTGTTCAACACCATGAACCGCGACCGCAGCATGTCGCCGGCCGACCTGGCGAAGATGACCTGGGGCATCACCACCCTGCTCGACGAATTGGGCCTCTATACCTTCGAGACCTACCAGAAGAGCCGCGAGGAAGTGATCCTGCGCCAGCAGCGCGAGATTTCCGAACTCTCGACGCCGGTCGTGAAGCTGTGGGACGGCATCCTGGCCCTGCCGGTGATCGGCACGCTCGACAGCGAGCGCACCCAGGTGGTGATGGAGAACCTGCTCCAGCATATCGTCGATGAAGGCGCCGAGATCGCCATCATCGACATCACCGGCGTGCCGACCGTCGACACGCTGACGGCGCAGCACCTGCTGAAGACCGTTTCCGCTGCCCGGCTGATGGGCGCCGATTGCATCATCAGCGGCATCCGCCCGCAGATCGCCCAGACGATCGTCCATCTCGGCGTCGATCTGAATGTCGTCTCGAAGGCGACGCTGGCCGATGCGCTGGCCGTGGCCTTGCGCCGCACCGGGCGGCAGGTGGCCAAGATCAAGGCGGCGAAGGCCGGAGACAATCGGGACGAGATGCAGAAGCCGGCCGAAAAGGCGCAGTGAGATGGACCGCATACCCATCCTCAAGCTGGGCCACGCCCTGCTTGTCACCATTCAGGTCGATATGCACGACCGCCTGGCGACCGCACTCGAAGAAGACCTGACCAGCAAGATCGTCGACTACGGTGCCAAGGGCGTTCTGATCGACATTTCGGCGCTGGAGATCGTCGACAGCTTCATCGGGCGCATGCTCGACAACATCGCTGCGGTGTCGCGTATCCTCGACGCCGAAACCGTCGTCGTCGGCATGCGGCCCGCGGTGGCGATCACACTCGTAGAGCTTGGCCTCTCGCTGACCGGGGTGAAAACGGCGCTCAATGTCGAGCGCGGCATGAAACTCATCCAGAGTCGGCTGGAGGAGGCTGATGCCGACGACGAAGAGGAGTGAAACCCTCGGCATTCGATCATCGGATGATGTCGTCAAGATCCGGCAGCAAACGCGCGTTTACGCGGTCGAGGCCGGGTTGAGCCTGGTCGACCAGACCAAGATCGTGACTGCCGCCAGCGAATTGGCGCGCAATACGCTCGACTACGGCGGCGGCGGCGAAATGCTGGCCGAGGTTCTCGAAGACGGCGCGCGCCGCGGCGTGCGCCTGACGTTCACCGACCACGGCCCTGGCATCGCCAATATCGAACTGGCATTGACCGACGGCTATACGACGGGCGGCGGCCTGGGCCTGGGGCTCAGCGGCGCGCGGCGCCTTTGCAACGAATTCAAGCTGGAATCGGCGCCCGGCGCCGGCACCAAGGTCATGATCGCGCGCTGGAAGAATTGATGATCGCCATTACCGTCACCGAGCAAAGCCAGGTCGCCGAGGCGCGCCGCCAGGCCGCGCAATTGGCCGAGAACAATGCGCTCGACGCCGAGGGCGTCGGCCGCATCTCGCTGGTGGTGACCGAGCTCGCCACCAACCTGATCAAGCACGCCAATGGCGGCGAGATCCTGGTCAGCACATTCGCCGACGACGACGGCAGCGGCGTTCAGGTGCTGGCGCTCGACCGCGGGCCCGGCATGAAGGACGTGCAGGCCTGCGTCGAGGACGGCTATTCCAGCGCCGGCACGCGGGGTAACGGCCTGGGCGCCGTGATCCGGCAATCCAATTTCGTGGACATCGCCTCCTGGCTTGGGGTCGGAACGGGCGTCCTGGCGCGCATCGAAGCCCTGCCGCCCGAACGGCCCGACCGCCCCATACCGAAGTGCTGCTGGGGCGCGGTGTCGGTATCCAAGCCCGGTGAAGAGGTCTGCGGCGACTCCTGGAGCGTCTCGACGGCCGGCAGCGACTGCACTTTGTTCGTGGCCGACGGTCTGGGCCATGGGCAGGAGGCCGCGGAGGCTTCGGTCGAGGCCGTGCGCCTGTTCCATCGCTTCAACGGTCACCAGGTCTCGACGGTGCTCGACTACGTCCATGGCGGGTTGCGCGCCACCCGCGGCGCCGCTGTTTCCGTCGCCCGGTTCGAGCCAGCGACGGGGTCGGTGGCATTCAGCGGTATCGGCAATGTCGCCGGGGTGCTGATCGCCAATGGCAGTGTAAAGCACATGGTTTCCATGGCGGGAACCGCCGGTTTCAATGCCCGCAAGGCCCGATCCTTCGACTATCCGTTCCGCGGTGGACTGATCATTCTTTATTCCGATGGGCTCAGTTCGACCTGGACGCTCGATAAATACCCAAATTTAGGTGCCTCGCATCCGACCCTAATCGCCGGTATTCTATATCGCGATTTCAGCCGGCATCGCGATGACGCCACGGTGCTGGTCGGAAAGTGGAAGGTGCAATGACCTGGCCGATCATCACGCTCGCCATCGATACCGAGAGTGACGTCGTCGCCGTAAGGCAGCGCGCGCGGCGTATTGCCGAGTTGCTCGGTTTCGACCGGCAGGACCAGACCCGCATCGCGACCGCCGTTTCCGAAATCGCGCGCAACGCCTTCGCCTATGCCGGCGGCGGGCGGGCCGAGTTCACCCTGGAGGAAGACGAGCGCCCGCAGCGATTCCGCGTCCGCATCAGCGACCAGGGCCAGGGCATTCCCAACCTCCAGCACATTCTGGACGGGAATTACAGTTCGCAGAGCGGCATGGGCCTGGGCCTCGTCGGCGCGCGCCGGCTGATGGACGGTTTCAAGATCGAAACCGTGCTCGGCGAGGGCACCTGGGTCGAATTGACGCAACGCCTGCCGTTCCGCGCCGAGGCAGTGACACGAGCCAAGATCACCCAGATCGTCGCGGTGTTGCGTCACGAGAATTCGTCCGATCCGCTGCAGGCCTTGCGCGACCAGAACCGTGAATTGCTGTCGAGCCTCGACGAAATCCGCCGGCACGAGGACGAAAGCGAGCAGCTCAATCAGGAATTGGGCGACACCAATCGCGGTGTGGTCGCGCTTTATGCCGAGTTGGATGAACGCGCCGAGCAGTTGCGCAAGGCGAGCGAACTCAAGACGCGTTTTCTATCCAATATGAGCCACGAATTCCGTACGCCACTGAATTCGATCCTGGCGCTGTCACGGCTGCTGCTCGACCATATCGACGGCGAGCTTACCGTCGAGCAGGAACGCCAGATCGGCTATATCCGGCGCTCGGCGGAAGGCCTGCTCGAACTGGTCAACGACCTGCTCGACCTGGCCAAGGTCGAAGCCGGCAAAGTCGATATCAAGCTCACCCGCTTCACCACTTCGAGCCTCT
>CAZNZI010000208.1:0-2776 GCA_964577475.1 uncultured Rhodospirillaceae bacterium | reverse complement strand
GTTCTCCAGCATGTAGGAGACGCCCGACGGCGTGCGCAGGTTGTCCTCCAGCACATAGAACTCGCCCTCGGCCACGCGCACGATGTCGATGCCGGCGATGTGCACATAGACGTTGCCGGGCACGTCCAAGTCCTTCATCTCGGGCCGGTAGAGCGCATTGCGGATGATCTGGGACGCGGGGATGATGCCCGCCTTGATGATCTCCTGGCCGTGATAGATGTCGTGCAGGAACATGTTGAGCGCGCGCACGCGCTGGAACAGGCCCTTCTCGAGCTTGCGCCACTCCGAGCCGGAGAGAATTCTTGGAATGATGTCGAAGGGAATCAGCCGCTCGCTGCCGGCCGTGCTGCCATAGACGGCGAAGGTGATGCCCAGGCGCTGGAAAAGCAGGTCGGCCTGCTGGCGTTTCGACTCGAAGGTGCCGCCGGGCGTGTCGCGCAGCCAGCGGGAAACGCCGGCATAGGGCGAACGGACCCGCCCGTCCCGGCCGTGCATCTCGTCGAAGAACCCGTTCCCCGCCATCAAATCCTGCTTCGTGCCTTCAAGGCTCTACAGGCAACCCCTGTGCCAACCGTAAAGGGTGGAAACCTCGCGGGAAATCCCCATTTTTCAGGCTCTGGCGCGGCATTCTGCCCAAGGATTAAGCATTATCGGGAAATGACGGGTTAAGGAAGCCCATTGGCTGGACGGCCGGGTTTGACGCCGCAATTGCGCCAGAGTGTCCCGATAGCGTTCCGAGCATGTCTTGACGCTCAAAGCCCTGGCCGACAGGCTGGCGGCTCATTTTTGATCAAGAGGTAGTTCCGTGAGGTTCGACAAGCGCGTCTGGCTGGCCCTTTTGGCGTTCGGTTGTTCCCTGGCGTTCAGCACCGCATCGCGTGCCGATCCGGTGGATGTCCTGGCCTGGATCGATGCGCCGGTCGAGTACAGCGCCAATTACAGTTTCACCGAGGGCGACCAGACCTGGAACGGCACGGTGGTTCACGCACCCAATCGCGAGCGGCGCGATTTCACCACCACGCTCGGGACGCAAGCACTCCTGATGCGCCGCGACACCGACCAGATCGCGGTGCTCTGGCCGCAGCGGAAGTTCTATCTCTCGACCAGCCTCAAGGCGCTGATCCATTGGGGCGGGGCGAGCGATCTCACCTTGGACCGCCATCACGATGGCGTGGACATCATCAATGACGAGCCCTGTATCCGCTACACGGTGACGGGTGCCTTCAGCGGACGGATGTGGTTCACCAAGGACGGCATCCTGATTCGCGCCCGCGGCAAGCTGGTGACCAAGGACCACGAACGCGCGATCAGCACGCAGCTCACACATCTCAAACGCGGTGCGGTCGATGCCGATCAGTTCGAACTGCCGATCGGCTATCACGGGATTCCGGTGAACCCGTCGATGCTGGGGATGTCAGGTCAGGAATAGCGTTCGGGCGTCAGCCCGGCGTCACCAGTACCGCACCCGGCCGACGTCGACATGGACGAAGGTGTGGTAGCTGCCCACGCCGCCGAGGCGCAAACCCTTCGCCGTGCGCTTCAAGCTGCGCAGCCCGACATCCTTGATGCGGATATCGGCGGCCATGCCCTGCATGTGGAGGCTGTGGGCGGCAACGCCCTCGCTTTGCATGGCGAGCATCGCGTTGGTCTCGGGCGAGCGGTAACCGGAATAGACTTCCAGCGCATGGCGGCCGCTGAACTTCGTCTGCAGCCGGCACAGCAGATCGATCAGCTTCGGGTCCATGCGATGGACCTGGTCGGAGTAGTGATCGCGCAGCACATGGTTGAGGCGCGAGAGTGCGCCCGGCTCGTAGTGCCCGTCGGCCCAATAGACCGTCTTCAGCGTTTCGCCGGTGTGAACGTTGTGGAGAAAAATCGACCGTTCGCGCGGGCCGTGGAATGCGGCGCGTGCGGCGGAAGCTGATCCAACCCCTGCGACGGCAACAACCCCCGCAAGCAACAGATCTCGGCGAGTCAGCATTGGCCAACCCCACCGTTATGCCAATCGGTCCCCATATCTTCCCGATAGCATTGGTTTAGTTGCAGAAACCTTAACAGACTGTCACGGAACCGGGCAACCTTGGATCGCATCTCAAGCTCAAAAAGCAGGTGGTCCACCTGCCAGAATGACCGGTGCTGCCGCTCTTAACGCTTGAGGGTGGGGCCGGGTTTCTAGGGAACCCGGCAGCCTTCGCAGATTTTTTTGACCGGCGAGGGGGCGGCCGCGTGGGCCACCAGGATCGGCTGGCGCATCGACTGGGTCAGCGCCACGGCCAGGCGCTGATCGCGTTCATAGAGGTCGTCGCGGTACTCGACGGTGCCGTCCGCATCGACCCAGGCGGTGAAATAGAGGAGCCAGACCGGGACGGGCTTCGGCACCATCACCGTCTTGGTCTCGCCGGTGGCGATGGCCAGGTCGAGTTGTTCCTGGGTCCAGCCTTTGTCGCGCAGGAGGTAGAGTGCGAGCGCGTCGGCGTTCTCGACCCGCACGCAGCCATGGGACAGCGCGCGGTTGAAGCGGGCGAACAGCTGGTGCTTGGGCGTGTCATGCAGATAGATGTCGTCATCGTTGGGCAAGTTGAACTTGATGCGGCCCAAGGCGTTATCCGAACCTGGGCGCTGGCGCACCGGCCAGGGCATCTTGGTCAGCGACTTCCAGGCGATTCCGGCGCCCTGGCTCTCGGGGCTGCCCGGCACGAAATGATCGGAGACCAGTTCGAGGTCGTTGGCGGCGAGATAGCCGGGGTTCTTCTGGAGCAGCGGCAGGATCTCGTCG
>CAZNZI010000207.1:0-9014 GCA_964577475.1 uncultured Rhodospirillaceae bacterium | reverse complement strand
AAAATAGTTGGCCAGCGCCTGGCGCGCGAGGATGTCGGCTTCGTCGGTGGTGAACTTGCCCTTGGCGGCCAGTTTGTCGATCGCGTCGCGGAAACCCAGCATCGCGATCTGATGCGCGACCTGGAACGTGCGGCTGCTGATCGGCAGCAGTTCGGAGAGGCAAAGACGGCGCTGCAGCGGCTTGTATTCGCGCAGCACATGGCCCATCGCCGAGGCCGGCATCACCGCCACATCGACCGCGTATTGCATCGACAGAACACGCGCGAGGTCCTGATAGAGCGTCTCGATCGAGAGACCCTGCCCGCTCCACAACGCCTGCGCCGCCTGTTCGAGACTGGCGAAGTAGTTGTTGTTCTGCGCGATGAAGTCGGACACCTCCTCGGACGGCATGCCCGAGGGCAGGTCGAGTTCGCCGTCGTCGCTGACATCGGCGGCGTCGGGTGGCCGCGTCGGCATGCGCGAGCCGCGCGTCGCGCGGTAGAGTGCCAAGATGCCGCGCGCGATGCTGGGCGCGATCGCCACGAGTTCCTTCAGATCGCCCGTGTTGATCCCATGGGCGTCGAACAGGGGATCGGCGAAGGCTTCCATCAGATCGTCGAGCAGCGCGCCTTCGTCGGCGGCGTTGAACATTTCGATGTCGACGGCAAAGCGCTGGGCGAGTTTCAACAGCACCAGCACGGTCAGCGGCCGCTGATTGTTCTCGATCAGATTGAGATAGCTGGCGCTGATCCCGAGTTGCTCGGCCATTTGCGCCTGGGTCAGCTGGCGTTCCTGCCGCAGCCGCCGCAGCTTCCCACCCATCCGGATATCAGCCATACGAGATATTTCCAAAATTTACATATTTACAGACTGACAGATTTGTATTGTTTTGTAAATTTCAGTCTTAATTTTGAAAATCAATTGGTTATGGAAATGCTACGGGTCTTACAGATACATACATCGCACCGCAACACGCGATCCGATGATGAGGCCTGTGATGACCAAGCATGATCCTTCCCGCCGTTTCGACGGCATCCGCCGCGACTTCACCCCTACCGATGTGGAGAAGCTGCGCGGCTCCGTCCGTATCAAGCACACGCTGGCCGAGATGGGCGCCGCGCGACTGTGGCAGCTGTTGCATGAGCGGCCCTTCGTCCGCGCGCTGGGCGCCCTGACCGGCAACCAGGCGATGCAGATGGTGAAGGCGGGCCTGGAGGCGATCTACCTCTCCGGCTGGCAAGTGGCCGCCGACGCCAACAACGCCGGCGAGATGTACCCCGACCAGAGCCTCTATCCGGCGTCGAGCGTCCCCGAGGTGGTGCGCAAGATCAACAAGACGCTGCAGCGCGCCGACCAGATCGACACGATGGAAGGCAAGAACGACACGCATTGGTTCGCGCCGATCGTGGCCGACGCAGAAGCCGGCTTCGGCGGACCGCTCAACGCCTTCGAGCTGATGAAATCGATGATCGAAGCGGGCGCCGCCGGTGTCCATTTCGAAGACCAGCTCGCCTCGGAAAAGAAATGCGGCCATCTCGGCGGCAAGGTGCTGCTGCCGACCCAACAGTTCATCCGCACGCTGAATGCCGCGCGCCTGGCCGCCGATGTGATGGGCGTGGAGACGGTACTGGTCGCCCGCACCGATGCCCATTCGGCACAGATGATCACCGCCGATGTGGATGCTCGGGACCACAGGTTCCTCACTGGCGAGCGCACGCCCGAGGGTTTCTTCCGCCTGAAGCAAGGCAAACACGAGGGCGTCGAACACGCTATCGCGCGCGGCATTTCCTTCGCGCCCTATGCCGATCTGGTGTGGTGGGAAACCTCCGAACCCGATCTCGACGAGGCGCGCGAATTCGCGCGTCAGGTCCACGCACAGTTCCCCGGCAAGCTGTTGGCTTACAACTGCTCGCCGTCGTTCAACTGGCGCGCCAAGCTCGATGAGAAGACCATCGCCCGCTTCCAGGAAGAACTCGGCGCGCTGGGCTACAAGTTCCAGTTCGTCACCTTGGCGGGCTTCCACAGCCTCAACCACAGCGCCTTCACCTTGGCGAAGGGCTACAGCCAGCGCGGCATGGCGGCCTATTCCGAACTGCAGCAGGCCGAGTTCGCCTCCGAGAAGACCGGCTACACCGCCACGCGCCACCAGCGCGAGGTCGGCACCAGCTATTTCGACGCGGTGACCATGGCCGTCACCGGCGGCACGTCATCGACCACAGCGATGAAAGACTCGACCGAGACCGCGCAGTTCAAAAGCGCCAATTCAGCCGCCGTGCAGGCGGCCGAGTGATCGCGCACAGGAGATGGACATGACTCACATGACCCGACACAGCCGCCGCGAGACGGACCACATTTCGTTCGCCAGCCAGTTCTGGGTGGTGGGCGGCGAATATCACGACACCGACTTCAACCGGCTCGCCGGTCCGGCCGAAGCGCTGGGCCCGTTCGCCGACTACGATGTCGCTTTCAAGGAATGGGAAAAGCGCTCGATGGAAATGAAGCGCCATGCCCATGTCCGTTACACGATCGTGGGAAATCTCCCGCGCTGACGCCCAAGTTGAGGGAAGAAACGACGCGGCCGGCCTGGAGCAATCCGGGCCGGCCGTTTTCCAATCGTCTCGCTGACGCCGCCCGGGCCTTCATTTGACGTACCCCACCACCTGCCCCTAGGCTCTCACCGGGCAGCGGAGGGATGACCATGAATGCGGTAACCGATCTCGATTCCTTGCGAGCGCTATACGGGGAAGTCAACCCGTTGGCGAAGATCAAGGTGATGACCAAGCTCGACGAGCATTCGCGGGCCTTCATCGCGCGCTCGCCATTCCTGGTCATGGCAACCGCCGATGCCGAAGGTGGGCTGGACGCGAGCCCGCGCGGTGATGCACCGGGCTTCGTGGCGATGCCCGACGACAAGACGCTGCTGCTGCCCGACCGTCCCGGCAATCATCGTGTCGACAGTTATGGCAACATCGTCGTCAACCCGGGCATCGGCCTCTTGTTCTTTGTGCCGGGCCTCCCCGAAACCCTGCGAGTCAACGGCACGGCTCGCGTGATCACGGACACCGCGCTGCTCGAACCGCTTCAGGTTCAAGGCAAGGTGCCCGGTGCCGGTCTGCTGATCGCCGTGCAGGAAGTTTTCTTCAACTGCGGCAAGGCACTGATCCGCAGCAAGCTCTGGGACGCCGGCATGCAAATCAAGCGTAGCGACTTCCCGTCACTCGGCCAGATCATCGCCGACCAGACACGCGCGGTGAAACCCGCAGATGCGGATGTGGCCGTGGAGCACGGCTACAAGAACAACCTGTATTGAGCGCGGCGGTCAGGCGAGGCCGAGCTTCTCGGCCGCTGCGTCGATATGGGCCTTGAGCTGCGCGGCGGAGACCGGCTTGACCAGATAGCCGCTGACCGCGTTCTCCTTGGCGAAGACCACCGTGTCGCGCTGGGCGTCGGCTGTTAGAAAGATCACCGGCGTGTTGCGCACGGTTTCCACTTTCAGTCCACGCAGAGTCTTCAGAAATTCGAGCCCGTCCATCACCGGCATATGGACATCGCAAAACACGATGTGAGGACGGATGCGCACGACCTGCAGCATCCCATCCTTGCCGTTCGCCGCCTCGTCGATCTCGCGGACCCCGAGTTGGATCAGCTGTGTCCGGATCAATGACCGTGTGTGCGGCTCGTCTTCGATCACGACGACCTTGATCAGGCCATAGTCGAAACTGGTCGGAACCGGCATGGCTTACCTCTTTTCGAGGGCGTGCGCGCGCAATTGGGCGAAAGCGTCGCGCAGTTCCTCGTGGGTTGGCAATAGAGCTTCGTACAAAAATTCGGGCGTTTGAAGATCGTTGTCGTCCAGGCGATCCTGGATGTCGGCGGCAAGCTGGCCCAGGCGGTTTGCGCCCGAGGAGCGCGCCGCGCCCTTCAGCGCATGGGCCGCATGGCGCGCCTCGTCACGGTTCTGTGCATCCAACCCGGTCTTGATCGCCTCGATCATCCGCGGCACGTCATCGACGAAGCTCCTCAGGAATGCCACGGCATCGTCGTTGATGGCCCCGAAAGTCTCCCGAATCCGGCCCAGGTCGAGGATGTCGGGATTGATCTCTGGTTCTGCCGGCCCGGACGACGGCGCGGCGGCTGCAACCGCCCGGCTGCGCAACGCTGCGGCATGCGGCAGAAACCGTTCGAGCGCGGCGGTCAGAGCGCGGCTGTCGATCGGCTTGGTCAGATAGCCGTCCATGCCGGCGTCGATACACAGCTTTTCAGTGCCCGGCAGTGCGTCGGCCGTCAGTGCGACGATCGGCAAGTGCGCACCCGTGCCGGCTTCGATTTCGCGGATGGCCGCCGTCAGTTGGAACCCGTCCATCTCGGGCATATGGAAATCGGTAAGCAGCAGGCCATGGCCGCCGTCGCGATACCGGTCAAGCGCGATGGCGCCGTTCTCGGCCAAGTCGATCGCATAGCCGCGCTGACTCAAAAGCCGGCGAATGACCACCTGATTGGTGGCGTTGTCTTCTGCCACCAGCACCAGCGCGTTGTTGGCGCGCGCCGTGCCGATATCGGGCGGCACCCAGCCGATGGTGTCGGACGTCTCGACCGCCTGGCGCGATTTCAATTCGGCGCGGCCCAGCGCGGCGGCGATGGCATGCCACAGCCGACCGCGCCGGATCGGCAGAGTGATCGTCGCGAACACGCCGTCATCCGCAGCCAACGCCAAGGTGGAGGCCAGGCCGCGCGGTGCCGCCAGGATCACCTTCTCGCGACGTCCCGCGCGCCGGGCGAAAGCGGAGGCGTCGGCCGTGCCGACGTGAGCGCGCAAAACGATGATCCGTCCCTCAACCGCGTCGATGTCGGCATGATCGAGACCGGCCCAGGTGATGTCCCGGATGCCGGCTGCCGCGAACAGCCGCGCCAGCGCATCGCGTTCCGCACCGTCGAAGCCGAGCGCGGCGACACGGCCATCGGCAATCGCAATCGCCGGTATGGCCGGCTGCGGATCGGATATGCCGAACGGGAGTTCGAACCAGAAGGTCGAACCCTCGCCGGGCTGCGAATCCACGCCGATCGATCCGCCCATCATCACGCAGAGCCGGTGGCAGATCGACAGGCCGAGGCCGGTGCCGCCGTATTTCCGCGAGGTGGATGTGTCGGCCTGGACGAAGGGTTGGAACAGCTTTTGGCGCTGCTCTTCGCTGATGCCGATGCCGCTGTCCCGGACTTCGAAGCGCAGGCGCGCGACATCGCCGCCACTGCTCCGGCCATGGACGACCAGGGCGACCGAACCGACCTCCGTGAACTTGATGGCATTGCCCATCAGGTTGAGCAGGACCTGACGCAGGCGTGCCGGGTCGCCGACCAGCGCATCGGGCAGCGCCGGATCGAGATCGACGATCAGGTCGATCCCCCGCTCCTCGGCGCGGCTGGCGGTCAGTTCGCCGACGCCCTCGACGATCTCGATCAGCGAGAACGGCACGCTCTCGATGTCGAGCTTTCCGGCCTCGATCTTCGAGAAATCGAGGATGTCGTTGATGATGGTCAGCAAGGCCGACGCTGACGACCGGATCACCGACGACATGCCGCGCTGGTCGTCGGAGAGATCGGTCTGGTCCAGCATTTCGGCCATCGACATCACGCCGTTCATCGGCGTGCGGATCTCGTGGCTCATCATCGCCAGGAACGACGATTTGGCCTTGGTCGCGTCCTCGGCGACCTCCTTGGCGATCTTCAGGGCGTCCTGCGCACGCTTGCGCGTGGCGACCTCGCTGCGCAGCTTGACGGCATAGAAGGCGACCAGCGTCACGATCGCCAGCATGGCGGCCAGGACCAGAAGATTGCGGCGGAGATCCCGGATGGCAGGTCCGGCAACGGCATCGAGCGACTGACCGACGAAGACGTAGTCGGGGAGGTTCAGCTCCTCATCCAGCGGCAGGCGGACACCGAGAACATCGTGATCGCCGTTGGTCACATAGCGAACCGTGCCCGACTCGCCGGCGATCGCGTCGAACACGGCCACGTCGTCGCCGCTGGACAGGTGGACGTTGCGGATCGAGATCGCGTCTTCGATCGACAACTTGGGATCGGCGGCCATCGCCTCATTGGCGCGTTGCATTTGCGAATGCCCGATCACGTGCCCTTCGGCGTCACCGACCATGAGAAAGCCGGAACTGCCCACGTGTTTGATCCGGTAATCGAGCACCAGGGCCGCCAGCGCGTTCATCGAGAAGTCCACGCCGACGACGCCCCAGAGCGCGCCGGTGCGGTCTTTGATCGGTGCCGACAAGGTGATGCCAAGATCGTTCGTCGAAGCGAAGCGATACGGTTTGCTCCAGGTCACCCCATTGGCCGCCACGGCGGCTTTGAACCAGGGCCGTTCGCGCGGATCGTAGCCTTGCGGAACCGGCGGCGTGGTGGCGGTCCACCATCCTTTGGTGGCCTGGTCCTGGTAGAACCAGAGATCGCGCGCCAGCGCGCCATGCCGGGTCAGAACCCGGCGGATCAACCCTTTGTAGCCGACCGGCACATCGCCCGATGCTTTCAACTGTTCGGGAACCAGATCGGTGAGGTGCAGGAACGAGCCGTCGGCCATGCCGACATAGATGCCGTTGATCTGCGGGTAGCTGTGAACCGGATAGGACGCGATCGCGAAGAGGATGCGCTCGAGTTCCACCTGGCTGAGCTCGGGCAGGCGCGCGTCGATGATACGGTCGATCACCAGCGTCGCCGGCGCGAAAAGCTCGCTTGCCTCGGCCGCGGCCTCCAATGCCGTGGTGCGCAGTTCGGCTTCGGCGGCCGTCACAAGGGCGGCCCTCGACTGCTGGTAGACGCGCACGATGGCTGCAAGCCCGACAGCCGCAACGACCGCGACCGCGATGACGAAGACAACGCGCCGACGATTCATGAATACCCCGCCCGGCAGGCTAGCACCGGACGGGGAAAAAATCGAACGGCATACCCGCGGCCAGCCCCGGAGGGACGGGTGAGCCGGCCGCGGGCGCCGCAGTGAGGCGCTAGGGTTTCGGGGTCACCTCCACCGTGCCCACCATGTGCGGATGGAGCGAGCAGAAATAGGTGTAGGTGCCGGGATCGTTGAAGGTGAAGGTGAACGTGTCTTTGGTGTCGAGTGCGGCCGAGCGGAATTTGCCGCCTTTGTCGATCACCGTATGCGGTTCAGGATCCAGATTGGTCCAGGTCACCGTTGTACCGGCAGTCACCTTGAGCGCCTTCGGCTCGAAGGTGAAGGCCTTGATGGTGACCTGATTGGCGTCCTCCGCCCGCGCCACAGCGGTGACGACGGGCATGGCGCAAACGGCGAGAACGAAAACACGCAACAGCGTGCGGCGATAAAACGTCATAGCTCGTTCTTCCTCTTGTTAGGCGAGCGTCTTGTCGGCGATGACCAGCGGCGCCTTCTTGGCAACCACCTCGACGCTGCGCACGCCGAGTACGGATTTGAGTTGATCGGCGGGCACTTTGAGCGGCCCTGGTCCTTCGCCCTGGCCAGCCGAAGGCTGCGGATAGGCGGTCGAGCGCGCCGAGTAGTAGTGCACCGATCCCTCGACCTTCTGCACCACCTGATGGATATGGCCATTGAGCACGGTGACCGAGCCGAAGCGCTTCACGTAGCTCATCGCCTGCGGCCAATCCTCGGTGCTCCAGCCCCATTGCGGATAGAGCGACCAGAGGGGGATGTGGGTGAAGATCAGCAGCGGCTGGCTGGCGGGACGGTGCTTGAGATCGGCCTCAAGCCATTCGAGCTGCGCAGGGCCGAGGCGGCCTTGCCCGCCCGGCTTGAACTCCATCACATTCACCAGCGCGACGAAATGCACGCCGCCATGGTCGAAACTGTAATAGCCCTTGCCCTTCGACTTCTGGCCATAGCGGTCGAGGAAGGCGGTCTGGTTCTGGTCGAGCACGTCGTGCTCGCCGGGCACCGTATGGAAATCGGTGATCTTGATGCCCTTCAGGATCTCGGCCGCATTGTCGAACTCGGCCGGCTTCGAGAGGTGCGTGATGTCACCGGTATGGAGCACCAGCGCCGCACCGGATGCGCTCGCGTTGATCAGGTCGATCGCGCGCTGCGCCGAGCCCGCCACATCCGGATTGGCGTCCTTGTTGAAGCCGATATGGGTATCGCTGATCTGGACGAAGCGGAAGGCCCCGGCCGCTTTGCCGGTGGCCGCCTCGGCCGTGCCCGAGAGCAGCGAAGCCACGGGCACGCCGCCGGCCATCGTCCAGAGAAGGCCTGTGCCACCCCAGGCCAGGCAGTTCAGGGCGCCGCGCCGGGTCACGCCTTCGGCGGCGGGTTCGGACGGGGTATGGGACTTCTGTTTCATGGGCGGTGCTCCTCGCGATGGATGTCGCGGGAGAAGATCGGCCCCCAGGGCCGCTTATTCGCCGAACCGGCCCCGAAATATTTTTCGCGCGTCCGTGAATAAACGGCCATCCACCGCGATCATCCAACAAATCGAAGGGAATTGACCGGACGGGAGCAATCCGCAGGATATGATGGAGCAGCGGCAATGCGGGCAATCGGCGAAGCGGTATGGCATCACCATCGGCTCATGAACCGTTCGAAGCGGCGGTGCTGCCCCATCTCGACGCGGCCTATAACCTGGCCCGTTGGTTGATGCGCAATGGCAACGACGCCGAAGACGTGGTGCAGGAAGCGCTGGTGCGCGCCCTCACCTATTTCCCAAGTTTCCGCGGCACCAATCCGCGCGGCTGGCTGCTCCAGATCGTGCGCAATGCCGCCTACGCCTCGATGAAGGCGAATCACGGCATGAAGGCTGTGCCGGTCGATTCGCCGCAGATCGACCCGGCCGCCCTGACCGACCCCGGCGACGGGCCGGAGACCACCCTGATGAAACAGCAGGACAGGAGCCGCGTCGCCAAGGCCATCGGCGCCTTGGAATTGGAGCTGCGCGAAACCCTGGTGCTGCGCGAGTTGCAGGAGCTCTCCTACAAGGACATCGCGCAGATTACCGATACGCCGATCGGCACGGTGATGTCGCGGCTGTGGCGCGCGCGCCGGCAAGTGG
>CAZNZI010000206.1:0-2883 GCA_964577475.1 uncultured Rhodospirillaceae bacterium | reverse complement strand
CCTCCGCCGCATTCTCCGCGAAATCGTTACCCCCCCGGCGTTGATCGTCGCCGCGATCCTGTTCCTGTGGGAAGAGGTCTTGTGGCTGTGGTTCGGCCGCATCATGGACAGGATCGGCCGCCTGCCGCCGGTCGCGCGGATCGAAGCCCGTATCCGCGCGCTCTCGCCCTACGCCGCACTCGCGACTTTCGCGATCCCGTTAGCGCTAACCTATCCGCCGAAATTCGTGGCGCTGTGGCTGATGGCGACGGGGCATTTCTGGGTCGGCACGATCCTGCTGGCCGTACTCGAAGTGGTCGCCGCCGCCCTGCTCGCGCGCGTCTATACGCTCTGCAAGCCGGCGCTGCTGACGCTGGGCTGGTTCGCCTGGGGCGAGGCGCTGGTGAAGCACTGGAGCAACTGGGCGCACGAACGCCTGGGCATCCGCAAATTGCGCGAAGCGATGAGCGAAGCCACCGCCGAAGGCCGCCGAAATGCTTCCAACCGCGACTTCGATACCGGCGGGTTGACGTAAGGCGACGCTCCGCCGTTTCCCTTCACCGTCACCCCGGAAAAGTCGAGCGCAGCGAGACGCTGATCCGGGGTCCAGGAGAGAGTCGCGCGTCAGCGCCTTCTTTGACTCATATGCTCGCTATCGCTCGCAAACCCCTCACCCTGCCCTCTCCCTTGAGGGGAGAGGGTTCCTTTTTCTAGCCCTCCCCCTTGAGGGGGGAGGGTTGGGTGGGGGTGACTCGCACGACGCGCGTTAAGCCACCAGCTGCGAGATCGCCTGCTCCACGGCGGCGATCGCGTCGTCGCCTTTGCCGGTCTCGGGGCCGCCGGCCTGCGCCATGTCGGGACGGCCGCCGCCGCCCTTGCCGCCCAGCGCCGCCGCGCCCGCGCGAACCAGGTCGACCGCCGAGACTTTCGGTGCGACGTCTTCGGTCACCGCGATCACCAGCGAGGCCTTGCCTTCCGCATCGCTAACGAGGACGACCACGCCCGAGCCGATCTGCTTCTTGATGTCATCGGCCATGCCCTTGAGGTCTTTCGCGGGGACACCGTCGAGCTTGCGCGCGGCGAGCTTGATTCCCTTCACGACCTTATCGGGCGAGGCCGCGGCGCTGCCCTCGCCGGTGGCGAGCTTGCGGCGCAGTTCGGCGATTTCCTTTTCGAGCTTGCGGTTCGAGTCGGCCAGCGCGGCAATGCGTGCCGGCACTTCGGCCGGCGGCGCCTTCAGCGCTTCGGCCGCGTTGGCGAGCAGTGCGACCTGCTGATCGATCCAGGCTTCGGCCGCCGCACCCGTTACCGCCTCGATTCGGCGCACGCCCGAGCTGACCGCGCCCTCGCCGATGATCTTGAACAGGCCGATATCGCCCGTGCGGCGCGCATGGGTGCCGCCGCAGAGATCGGTGGTGATCTTGTCCTTGCCTTCGCCCATCGAGACGACGCGAACTTCGTCGCCGTACTTCTCGCCGAATTCCGCGATGGCGCCCGCTTCGGTGGCCGCCTGCGGCGTCATCAAATGGGTGACGACAGGGACGTTGGCGCGCACGCCCGCGTTCACCGCGTCTTCCAGATGACGCAGTTCGTCGAATGAGACCTGCTTGGGATGACTGACGTCGAAGCGCAGACGCTCGGGCGCAACCAGCGAGCCCTTCTGCGAGACATGGGGCCCGAGCTGCTGGCGCATCGCCGCAAACAACAGATGGGTCGCCGAGTGGTGTGAGCGCAGGGCCGCGCGGCGTTCGTGGTCGACCTCGAACAGCGCCGAATCCGACGACGTGATCTTGCCCTCGTCGACCGTGGCGTAATGCACGACCAGATCGCCGACCTTCTTCTGCGTATCGGTGACCGTCAGCTTCGCCTTGCCGGGCACGGTGATCGTGCCGGTGTCGCCGACCTGGCCGCCCGATTCGCCATAGAACGGTGTCTGGTTGGCAACCAGCGCGACCTTCGCACCCTTCGCGGCTTCATCGACCGGCTTGCCGTCGACCAGGAGCGCGACCACACGCGCCTCGGCCTCTTCGGTTTCGTAGCCGAGGAATTCCGTCGCGCCGGCCTTTTCGCGGATCGGGAACCAGACGGCTTCCGTCGCCGCCTCGCCCGAACCGGCCCAGGCCTTGCGCGCTTCGGCCCGCTGCTTTTCCATCGACGCTTCAAAACCCGGCACATCGACCGCGATGCCGCGCGACCGCAGCGCATCTTGCGTGAGGTCAAGGGGGAAGCCGTAGGTATCGTAGAGACGGAAGGCGACATCGCCCGCGAGCGTGCCACCCTTGCTGAGCTTCGCCGTTTCTTCGTCGAGCAGCTTGATCCCGCGGTCGAGCGTGGTGCGGAAACGCTCTTCTTCAAGCTTCAAGGTCTCAGTGATCAGCGGCTGAGCACGCCCCAGTTCCGGATAGGCCTCGCCCATTTCGCGGACCAGCGCGGGTACCAGGCGATACATCAGCGGGTCTTTGCAGCCCATGATCTGCGCATGGCGCATCGCGCGGCGCATGATCCGGCGCAGCACATAGCCGCGACCTTCGTTCGAGGGCAGCACGCCGTCGGCAATCAGGAAGCCCGAGGTGCGCAGATGGTCGGCGACGATGCGGTGCGAGTTCTTGTGCGGACCATCCGGATCGGTATGCGAGGCATCGGCCGAGGCTTCGATCAGCACACGCATCATGTCGATGTCGTAGTTGTCGTGCTTGCCTTGCAGCACTGCCGCCAGACGCTCGAGTCCCATGCCGGTGTCGATCGAGGGACGCGGCAGATCGACGCGCGTCTCCTTGTCCATCTGCTCGTATTGCATGAACACGAGGTTCCAGATCTCGATATAGCGGTCGAGATCGCCGTCGGGGCTGCCCGGCGGACCGCCGGGAATTCCGGGGCCATGGTCATAGAAGATTTCCGAGCTCG
>CAZNZI010000205.1:0-3596 GCA_964577475.1 uncultured Rhodospirillaceae bacterium | reverse complement strand
AATCTCGCATCCGCATTGAGCCGCCAGGGCGTCGCCGTCGCGGGCATCAATCCCCATATCGGCAAGATCGACAAGCTGCTCTACGCGGCGCGGCACATGATCTCGGGCTACGGCCAGTTGAAGAACACCGCGCAAATCTTGCGCGAACTGCCCGCGCGCCGCCGGCAGGCCAACCAGGTGGAAGAGATCATCGCCGAGTTGGGAACCCGTCATGTTCTTCACACCGGTACGCTCGATCTGCCGGCCCTTCACGCGCGCGAAGGTGTCAAACACTATCTCTATTGCGACCATACTTGGGCGCTGGCCCGCTCTTATCGTGCCAGCATGGACGGAAGCAGCCAGCGCGCGTTGCGGGAATACGAGGAACTCGAATACGAATCGCTCGCCAAACTCGACCACATCTTCACCTTCGGCGACTATGTGCGCGACAACATCATTGCCCATTACGGCATCCCGGCCGACCGGGTCACCGCGGCTGGTTCCGGCATGGGACAGATCGAGCCCTATTTCGGACCGAAGACCTATTCGCCGAGCGGCCGGATGCTGTTCGTGGCGAAGCATCTCTTCGTCGAAAAAGGCGGCCAGTTGCTGATCGACGCCTTCATGTCGCTGCGGCAGCGTCATCCCGAATTCCGCCTGACGATCGTCGGCGATGAGAAAAGCCGGCGCTTCCTTCCCGACTGCCCGGCGATCGAATTCAAACCGCGCGTGTCCTGGAACGAGTTGCAGCAACTGTTCCGCGACGCGACGTTGCTCGTGCAGCCCATGCTGAACGATCCATGGGGCCAGGTTTATCTCGAAGCCCTCGCTTCGCGTACGCCGGTGCTCGGCCTCAATCGAAACGGACTGCCCGAGATCACATCGTATGGCCGCTATGGTTTCCTGACCGACCGCGAAGATCCCGCCGCTTTAGCCGACGCGATAGTGGACGCGATGAGCGATCCCGACCGCCTCTCCTGGATGGGCCTCGAAGGCCAGCGGCATGTATTGCGGCGATATTCCTGGGATGCGGTTGCGACGCGAATACTCGCAGATTAGTCACCCCTCGCGTCGAGTGCGCTGAGGCAAAATCGCTGTCGGCCGCGGCGCGTGCGATTCAGAAACGCCGCACAGTTCCACCCAGAAGAGGACTTTTCATGGCTGACAAGATCGCCTTGATTACCGGCATAACAGGGCAAGACGGCGCATATCTCGCGGAATCCCTGTTGAACCGCGGCTATACGGTCCATGGCATCAAGCGCCGCTCCTCTTCCATCAACACGACGCGCCTCGACCATCTCTATCGCGATCGCCACGAAGAAGACGTGCGTCTTCGTCTCCACTATGGCGACATGACGGACGCCGCGGCTTTGGTCAAGCTCGTCGCCAAGATCGGGCCGACGGAAATCTACAATCTGGCGGCCATGAGCCACGTGCACACCAGCTTCGAGATGCCGGAGTACACGGCGAACGTCGATGCGCTGGGCACCTTGCGCATTCTCGAGGCGATTCGCGCACTGAGCATGGAAGAGCGCACGCGCTTCTATCAAGCATCAACCTCAGAACTGTTCGGCGGCGTGTCGACCGACTTCCTCAGCGAGGCAACGCCCTTCTGTCCGCGCAGCCCATATGCGGCGGCCAAGCTCTATGCCTATTGGATCACCGTCAATTACCGCCAGGCTTATGGGATCCACGCTTCGAACGGCATCCTCTTCAATCACGAATCGCCCAATCGCGGCGAAACCTTCGTCACGCGCAAGATCACGCGCGCGATTGCGGCAATGGAGTACGGGCTTCAGGAATGCCTCTATCTCGGCAACCTCGATGCCAAACGCGATTGGGGCCATGCACGCGATTATGTCGAAGGGATGTGGCTGATCCTTCAGCAGGACAGGCCGGACGACTATGTCCTGGCGACGGGCGAAACCCACAGCGTGCGCGAGTTCGTGGAAGAAGCGTTCCGCTGCGTCGGCCGCACCATCGCCTGGAACGGCAAGGGCATCGACGAGAAAGGATATTGCCACCGCACCGGCAAACTTCTGGTGGCCGTCGATTCCGCCTACTACCGCCCGACGGAAGTCGAACATCTGCTCGGCGACGCCGCCAAGGCCCGCCAGAATCTGGGCTGGGAGCACAAGATCGGGTTCGTCGATCTTGTGGAAGAGATGGTGCATACGGACATGGAAAACATGCGGCTCACCGCCGCCATGGAGAATGAACGCAATGATCAAGGAAAGATCAGAGTACGAGCTGGCCGGTAAGCGAGTTTGGGTTGCGGGGCACCGTGGTCTCGTCGGCTCGGCCATCGTCCGTAGATTGGCGCAGGAAGATTGCGAGATCCTGACGGTACCGCGCGCCAAATGCGATCTGCGCGATCCCGGCCAAGTCGATCAATGGATGGCCGAGGCGCGGGTGGATGCGATCTTCCTGGCGGCGGCTCATGTGGGCGGCATCATGGCCAACGATTCGTTGCCCGTGACCTTCCTGCACGACAATCTGCTGATCCAGACCACCGTCATCGAAGCCGCGCGCAAGTTCGGCGTCGAGAAGCTGATGTTCCTGGGCTCCTCCTGCATCTACCCGCGCCTGGCGCCGCAGCCGATCAGGGAAAGTTCCCTGCTGACCGGCCCGCTCGAACCGACCAATCAATGGTACGCGATCGCCAAGATTGCCGGCATCAAGCTGTGCCAGGCCTATCGGCGCCAGTATGGATGTGACTTCATCTCCGTGATGCCGACCAATCTCTACGGCCCGGGCGACAACTTCGATCTCTTCTCCAGCCATGTGGCGCCGGCGCTGATGGCCAAGATGCATCAGGCCAAAGTCACCGATGCCGAGTCTGTCGTAGTCTGTGGCACCGGCAAACAGATGCGCGATCTGCTTCACTCGGATGATGCCGCCGACGGCATGGTTTATCTGATGAAGCACTATTCGGACGACGAGATCATGAACATCGGGACCGGTGTCGAAATCACGATCGCCGATCTGGCGAGGCTGGTCGCGCGCGTCGTCGGCTTCAGGGGCTCGATCGAGTTTCAGACCGATAAGCCCGACGGCACGCCCCGCAAGGTGCTCGACCTGACACGCCTGCATGCGACGGGTTGGCGTGCCCGAATGTCGCTGCAGGAAGGCCTGCAACGGACCTATCACTGGTATCTCGACAATCACGTCACGCCGGCCGCGCGGGAGCCGTCCTACTCGCATGCCTGAGCGCGGCCACGCGCTGAACATCGGCCATCTCTCCGAGGATATCGGTCGACGGTCGGTGCGCGGCGGCGCCATCATGTTTGGCGCACAGCTCTTCAAAGTCGGCGTCCAGATCGGTTCGGTCATCGTTCTGGCGCGACTGCTCCCGCCGAGCGCTTTCGGATTGATCGCGATGGTCGCGGCGCTCAGTTCGATCCTCGATCTGGTCAAGGAACTCGGGCTTTCCACCGCAACGATCCAGCGGGCGGAGATCACGCAGGAACAGGTCAGCGCCCTGTTCTGGATCAATGTCGCCGCCGGGCTTCTGGTGGCTACGATCCTGTTTCTCGCGGCGCCGCTGATCGCCAATTTCTACGGCCAGCCTGAGTTGATCGCCGTGACGCGATGGCTGTCCCTCGGCTTCGTCCTCA
>CAZNZI010000204.1:0-3493 GCA_964577475.1 uncultured Rhodospirillaceae bacterium | reverse complement strand
CGGCCCGACCATCTGCGCGACCATCCAGGGAATCGATACATCGGCGATCGGGAGTTCTGCCTGCACCTTTCCATCGCGCAGGATGGTTACATAGTCACCAATGCGCATGATCTCGTCGAGACGGTGCGAGATATAGATGATCGCGACACCCGATGCTTTGAGGTCGGCGATCACGCGGAACAGGATTTCGACTTCGACACTGCTCAGAGCCGAGGTCGGCTCGTCCATGATCAGGATGCGCACGTCTTCGGCCAGCGCCTTGGCGATCTCAACGATCTGCTGCTGGCCGATGCGCAAATCGCCAACCAGCGCATTCGGATTGATCTCATGCTCAAGGCGTTTCAGCAGCGCGATCGTACGCTCGGTCTGGCGCTTGCGGTCGATATCGACGCCCCAACGGACCAGCGGTGCCCCGATGAAGATATTCTCCGCGGCGCTGAGGTTGGGGCAGAGGTTCAGTTCCTGAAAAATGATGCCGATGCCTTGCTTGGCCGCATCGCGCACCGAGGCGAAGCTCACCGGCTCGCCGTCCAGCAGCAGCTTGCCGGTCGAGGGCTGTTCGACGCCGGCCAGGATCTTCATCAGTGTCGATTTGCCGGCGCCGTTCTCGCCGACCAGCACATTTACCGCGCCGCGCCGCACGTCGAAATTGACATGTTGAAGCGCCACGGTGCCGGGGAACACCTTGCCGACATTTTCGGCCCGCAGCACGACATCGCGGTTCACGGTCGCGCTGAGTTCCCTGTCGGTGGCGGACGCGGTCATGGTTTCGCGTCCCCGATATGGAGTTCCACCGGCGTGATCGTCACGCCGCCGGTCTGCGATGGATCCACCATCGCGCCGGAGAAGGTGACGGTCTGTCCTGTCTGCGGTGCCGGATTAAGGCTTTTCGTCAGGATCGCGACGGCGCGATCGTTCATCGCGCGCGACACTTCTGCATATTGGATCTGGTTGACGAAATCACCGAAGGCGACGAAGGGCAGCGCATCGCGGATCGCCGTGCCATAGACGACCGGGCCGACCTGCAACGTCGCTTCGTTGGGATGATCGGCGGGGCCGATCTCAACCACCATCTCGCCATGGCGGGTGCCGCTGCTCATCGACTTGATCTTACCCGACCCGTTGACGGCGAAGGTCCATGGACTGCCGCCCGGATTGGCCTGGTGACCAAACTGCTTTCCCGCCTCGTCCTTGTCTTTGGCCAAGGCGGCCAGAACATCGGCCACCGGATGCGCTTTATCGTGGAAGAAGGGAATCGCCTTCGAGTCCCATAGCTTCGCGACATAGGCTTGCGCATTGAAGTTGTTGGGATCGGAGGGATCGATGGCGGCCTTGTCGCCGTCGTGCACGATCTTGCACCCGGCAAGCGCCACGGCGAATCCCAACGCCACAACCGATTTGGCCGAAAACGAACTCATGACCGCTGATCCCAATTGAAAGACCCGCCGGACGTGCGCGGGAAGTTTGCGCCGCCCGGCGGGGAGGGAGGAGTCTTTTGTCTTATTTCAACTGGAAGGTTTCCAGCTTGTCGGCGTTCGCCTTGGTGATCAGCACGCAGTCGATCGACTGCTTTTCGGGCTTGCTCGCCTTGTTGCCGCCCTTCAGATAGGCATCGGCCTGCTCGACAGCCATCTGCGCGATCTGATAGGCGGGCTGGAGCACGGTCGCCTGGATCTTGCCCGCCTTGATGGCGTCGCGGACGTCGTTGCTGCCGTCGAAGCCGACGACGATCACCTTGCCTTTGCCGGCCGCCTGCAGCGAGGCCGAGGCACCCATCGCCATCGTATCGTTGCCCGCGATCACGCCCTTGATGTCCGGATGGGCCTGGATGATCGAGTCCATCTTCGACTTCGCTTCGGTCTGGCTCCAATTGGCGCTCTGCGCCTCGACCTTCTTGAGTTCGGGGATCTGGTCGATCACGTCGTGATAGCCCTTCGAGCGGATATGGGCGTTGGTGTCGGACTCCTTGCCGATCAGCTCGACATAAGGACCCTTCTCGCCCATCAGCTTCACGAATTCCTGCGCACCCAAGGTCGCGCCCTGATAGTTGTTCGAGACGATCTGCGCGACGGCGACACCGGTCTTGTTGATTTCGCGGTCGATCAGGAAGGACGGAATACCGGCCGCCTTCGCCTTCTCGACCGCGGCGATCGAGGCATCGGCGCCGGCATTGTCGAGAATGATCGCCGCGGCCTTGCGGCTGATGGCGGTGTCGATTTCCTGGTTCTGCTTGTTGGCGTCGTCGTCATGCGACAGCACCAGGGTCTCGTAGCCCAGCGCCTTCGCCTTGGCTTCGGCGCCCGTGGCCTCAGCCGCGAAGAACGGGTTGTCGTGGGCGGGGGTGATGATGGCGATCAATTTCCCTTCGGCATGGGCCGCCCCGGTGTGCAGAGCAAGCGCCGCCAGACCGGCGGAAATCAGGCCGAGATGCTTAGCTGGCTTCATGGTGCGTCGTCCTCCCTTGACATTCGTGGTGAGATATTGAATATTTATTCAATATCGACTTGTAATTCAAAATACACAGCCGATCGGGGACGAGTCAAGGCAACCAACAGGTAACACCGTGTTAGGCGGAGCGGACTCGTTGCACATCCGAGATATGTATCAAGCGCTATTACGAATAGAAATTGGATGACTTTGAACTGTCGGCCATCGGCTTGTTGAATGTTTATGCAGTCGTCGGCTAAGCCAGAGAGTGAGTGGTGGGGAGAAAGTCGCGCAATGGCACGGGTTGACGAGCTTCGTCTGATGACGCGCGTGGCGCAGATGTATTACGCCGAGCGCCTGAAGCAGGCGGAGATCTCGAAGATCCTCCACATCTCGCAGGCGACGATTTCCCGTCTGCTCAAGAAGGTGCAGGACGAGAACATCGTCAAAATCACCATCAATGCGCCGCGCGGCACCTTTCCCGAACTCGAGGCCGCGCTGCGCGAACGCTATGGCCTGACCGAGGCGATCGTCGCCGAGTGCGGCGACGACAGCGAGGAGCCGATGCTGAGCAGCATCGGCGAAGCCGCGGCCCACTACGTCGAGACCACGCTCGACGAAGGCGAAGTGATCGGCATCTCGTCTTGGAGCGCGTCACTGCTTCACATGGTCGACCGCATCCATCCATTGAAACATGTCTCGGCCGAGCGGGTCGTACAAACCCTCGGCGGTATCGGCAATCCTGCCGTGCAGGTCCACGCGACGCATCTGACGATGCGCCTGGCCCAATTGACGGGCGCCCAGCCGCAGCTTCTGCCGGCGCAAGGTGTGGCGAGTTCCGCCGCCGCGAAACTGGTCATGCTGGGCGACTCCTATGTGCGCTCGACGGTGGATCAGTTCCGGCGCGTCACGATGGCACTGGTCGGCATCGGCACCACCGAGCCGTCGAAGATGCTGGCCAACAGCGGCAACGTGTTCACCAATGACGAGTTGACCGAATTGCGCGAAGCCGGCGCTGTCGGCGACATCTGCCTTCGCTTCTTCGACAAGAACGGCACCATCGTCC
>CAZNZI010000203.1:0-5795 GCA_964577475.1 uncultured Rhodospirillaceae bacterium | reverse complement strand
CGCCGGTCGCCGAGGCCGCAGCGGCCGCGCCGGCGGCTGCGGAAGCCGCCGCACCGACCGCCGAGGCCGACGCGAAGGCCAAGGCAGACGCCAAGGCGAAGACAATCACGCCGGTCGCAGCGCGCACCCAGGTGGTCGAGGAGGAGGAGGAAGGCCCGGTCCGTCCGCGCCGCACCGCCGCCCATCGTCCGCCCGCCGCCACCAAGCGCGCCGAGCCGCGCCGCCGCGAAGGCAAGCTGACCGTCACCGCCGCGCTGGACGATGACGATCGCAGCGAGCGCGGCCGTTCCCTCGCGGCCGTCAAGCGTGCCCGCGAGCGCGAACGTCAGAAACAGATGGGTAAGCCCGCGGAGAAGGTTTTGCGCGAAGTCACGATTCCCGAGACCATCACCGTCCAAGAGCTCGCCAACCGCATGGCCGAGCGCAGCGTCGATGTGATCAAGTCGCTGATGAAGATGGGCGTGATGGCGACCATCAATCAGCCGATCGACGCCGACACCGCCGAGCTGGTGGTTGCCGAATTCGGCCATACGCCGAAGCGCGTTTCGGAATCCGACATCGAAGTCGGTCTGGGCGGCCATGTCGACCAGGACACGCATCTGCTGGCGCGTCCGCCGGTCGTCACCGTGATGGGCCATGTCGACCACGGCAAGACCTCGCTGCTTGACGCGCTGCGCTCGACCGACGTGGCATCGGGCGAGGCGGGCGGCATCACGCAGCATATCGGCGCCTATCAGGTGGCGCTGGCGAGCGGCCAGAAGATCACCTTCATCGACACACCCGGCCACGAAGCCTTCACCGCCATGCGCGCCCGCGGCGCGCAGGCGACCGACATCGTCGTCCTCGTGGTGGCCGCCGATGACGGCATCATGCCGCAGACGGTGGAAGCGATTAATCATGCGCGCGCCGCCAAGGCGCCGATCATCGTGGCCATCAACAAGATCGACAAGCCGGGCGCCAATGCGCAGAAGGTGCGTCAAGAACTGTTGCAGCACGAGTTGGTGACCGAAGAACTGGGCGGCGACATTCTGGCCGTCGAAGTCTCGGCGAAGAACAAGACCAATCTCGACAAGCTCGAGGAAGCGATCCTGCTCCAGGCCGAAGTGCTCGACCTCAAGGCCAATCCCGACCGCGACGCCCAGGGCGTGGTGATCGAGGCCAAGATGGAGCGCGGCCGCGGCACTGTTGCCACCGTGCTGGTGCAGAAGGGCACGCTGAAATCGGGCGATCTGTTCGTCGCCGGTTCCGAATGGGGCCGCGTCCGCGCGCTCTATGACGACCGCGGCAACAAGATCGAGGAGGCCGGCCCGGCCATGCCGGTCGAAGTGCTCGGCCTGCAGGGTACGCCGGCGGCGGGCGACGACTTCATCGTCGTCGACACCGAAGCGCGCGCCCGCGAAGTGGCCGACTACCGCCAGCGCAAGGAACGCGAGACCAAGGCGGCCGCCTCCGTGCGCGGCACGCTCGACCAGATGTTCTCCAAGATCAACACCGGCGACTTGAAAGATCTGCCGGTGGTGGTCAAGGGCGACGTCCAGGGTTCGGTGGAAGCGATCGCGGGAACGCTCGAGAAGCTCGGCAACGAGACCGTCAAGGTGCGCGTGCTGCACACGGCGGTGGGCGGCATCAACGAATCCGACATCACGCTGGCGAAAGCCGCCGGGGCGCTGGTGATCGGCTTCAACGTGCGCGCCAATCCGCAGGCGCGCGAGATGGCCCGGCGCGACGGCATCGAGCTGCGCTACTACTCGATCATCTACGATCTGTCCGAGGACATCAAAAAGGCCCTCACCGGCATGCTCGCGCCGACGCTCCGGGAACGCTTCCTGGGCAACGCCGAGATCCGCGAGGTCTTCTCGATCTCCAAGGTCGGCCGCGTCGCCGGCTGCATGGTGACCGAAGGCCAGATCAAGCGCGGCGGCAAAGTGCGTCTGCTGCGCGACAACGTGGTGGTCTACGAAGGTGCGCTCGGCCAGCTCAAGCGTTTCAAGGACGATGTCCGCGAAGTGCGCGAAGGCTATGAATGCGGCGTGTCGCTCGAGAACTACAACGACATCCAGAAGGGTGACGTGATCGAGTGCTTCGAGATGGAAGAAGTCGCCGCCACCCTGTGACGGCGATACCGCTTCCCCTCTCCCGATGAGGGGAGGGGAATTGGTTGAGGTGCCTATGGCTCATTCCCGCAAACGCGCCAGCAATCCCGCCGGTGCGCCGCGCAGTCAGCGCCAGCTTCGTGTCGGCGAGGAACTGCGCCACGTGATCGCGCGCGTGCTCGAGCGCGGCGAAATCCGCGATCCCGATGTCGCCGGCCGCAACGTCACCGTGACCGAAGTGACCGTGAGCCCCGATTTGCGCCAGGCGACAGTGTTCGTGGTGCCGCTGGGCGGCGGCGATCCGACGGCCCTGCTCGCCGGATTGAAACGTGTCGCGCCATACCTGCGTCACGAGGTCGCGCGCCAGGTGCAGTTGCGCGTGGCGCCCGACTTCTCGTTCCAGGCCGACCGGTCTTTCGACCAGGCCGAACGGATCGAGCAGATTCTCAACAGCCCGGCCGTGCGCCGCGATTTGAGCGACGAAGACGCCGACGGGTCGGATGGGTCGTAAGCGGACCGGACTGCCGATCAACGGCTGGATCGCCCTCGACAAGCCGCTCGGCATGAGTTCGGCCCAGGCCGTCGCCGCCGTCCGCCGGACCACCGGCGCGGCCAAGGCCGGCCATGGCGGCACCCTCGATCCCCTGGCGACCGGCGTCCTGCCCATCGCCCTGGGTGAAGCCACGAAGACCGTCTCCTACGTGATGGACGGCGCCAAGACCTACCGCTTCCGCGCCCAATGGGGCGAAACCCGCGCTACCGACGACAATGAGGGCGAAATCACCGCCACAAGCCCGAATCGGCCTTCGAAAGAGACGATTCTGGCCGCTTTACCCCGGTTCACGGGCGAGATCGACCAGATTCCCCCCATTTTCTCGGCCCTGAAGGTCGATGGGGAGCGCTCTTACGACCTGGCGCGGGCTGGAAAGGCCCCGGAACTGGCTCCGAGACGGGTCCGGATCGACCGAATCGACCTTCTGGCGGCCGAAACCGATTGGGCCGATTTCGAGGTCCGCTGCGGCAAGGGGACCTATATTCGCTCCCTCGCCCGTGACCTGGGCGCGGCCCTGGGGACGCTCGCTTTCGTCGCGGAATTGCGCCGGACAGCCTGTGGACCGTTTACGGAAATCCAAGCGATTTCACTGGATAAGCTGGGGTCGTTTGTGCATAGTGCCGCGTCCTTTGTCCTACCCGTCGCGACCGCGCTGGACGACATCCCGGCACTGGCCGTGACAGAGGACGAGGCCCAATGCCTGAGCCGCGGACAGTCCATCTCGATCCCTGGATCGAGCGGCTTCCGTGTTTCCGCAGAGAACCCGCCCGACGTGGTGCGGGTTGAGACCGCGGACCGGCTCGTGGCGTTGGCCCGGATCGACGGCGGCATGGTCCGCCCGGTGCGGGTTCTTCATCTCTAGCCTTTAAGGAGTCACCGATGTCGATCACCGCAGAGCGGAAGCAAGAGCTCATCCGCGAATACGCCACGAAACCGTCCGATACCGGTTCGCCCGAAGTGCAGGTTGCCATCCTGTCCGAGCGCATCAAGAACCTGACGGACCATCTCAAAGACCACAGCAAGGATTTCCATTCGCGCCGCGGCCTTCTCGTGATGGTCGGCCAGCGCCGTCGGATGCTCGACTTCCTCAAGGCGAACGACACGAAGCGCTACGATCAATTGATCGAGCGTCTCGGTCTGCGCCGCTAACCCAAGGCATGACGGCACCCATGCTTTCGCGGGCCGATTTCGGCCCGGCCGTATGGACACATCGACGCGGCGCGCTCCTGCGCTGGGCGATGTGTTCGTGCGGCTGAATGTCTGCGTGCCAGGACCCGGAGCAATCCGGCACCGGGTCTACCCGATAAGGAACGAACGATATGTCCATGTTCAAAGTCTACCGCAAAGAGATCGATTGGGGCGGCCGCCGCCTGGTGCTTGAGAGCGGCAAGGTTGCCCGCCAGGCCACCGGCGCCGTCATGGCGAGCCTCGGCGACACCACTGTCCTTTGCACCGTCGTCGGCGCGAAGTCTGCCAAGCCCGGCATCGACTTCTTCCCGCTGACCGTCAACTACCAGGAAAAGACTTTCGCCGCCGGCAAGATCCCTGGCGGCTTCTTCAAGCGCGAAGGCCGCCCGACCGAAAAGGAAGTGCTGACCTCGCGCCTGATCGACCGCCCGATCCGCCCGCTCTTCGCGGAAGGCTTCCGCAACGAAGTGCAGGTGGTCTGCACCGTTCTCTCCCATGACCTCGAGAACGATCCCGACATCGTCGCCCTGGTGGGCGCCTCGGCCGCGCTGACCATTTCGGGCCTGCCCTTCATGGGCCCGGTCGGCGCCGCCCGCGTCGGCTACATCGATGGCCAGTACGTGCTGAACCCGCTGCAGGGCGACCTGCCCAAGTCGAAGCTCGACCTGGTCGTCGCCGGCACTGCCGAAGGCGTGCTGATGGTCGAATCCGAAGCACAGGAACTCAGCGAAGAGATCATGTTGGGCGCCGTGACCTTCGGCCACGAACAGTTCCAGCATGTGATCAAGGCGATCATCGGCCTGGCCGAGCAATGCGCCAAGGACCCGTGGGATCTGCCCAAGCCGTCCGAGCATGCCGCGCCCGTGCGCGAGAAGCTGAAGGCCGCCGGCATTGTCGACGATATCGCCGCGGCCTATCGCATCGTGCCGAAGCACGAGCGCCAGACTAAGGTGGGCGAAGCCAAGGCCAAAGGCCTGGCGCTGTTCACCGCCGAAGATCCGGCGCGTCCGGTCGTGGCCGAAATTCTCGGCCTCATCGAATACGACACCGTGCGTAACAACATCCTCGATACCGGCAAGCGCATCGACGGCCGCGACACGAAGACCGTGCGTCCGATCGAAGTCGAAGTCGGCATCCTGCCGCGCGCCCACGGTTCGGCGCTGTTCACCCGCGGCGAGACCCAGGCGCTGGTCGTCTCGACGCTCGGCACCGGTCAGGACGAGCAGATCATCGACGCGCTGGAAGGCGAATACCGCCAGCACTTCATGCTGCACTACAACTTCCCGCCCTACTCGGTCGGTGAAGCGGGCCGCATGGGCAGCCCAGGCCGCCGCGAAATCGGCCATGGCAAGCTCGCCTGGCGCGCCATTCATCCCGTGCTGCCGGCGCACCACGAGTTCCCCTATACGCTGCGCATCGTCTCCGAGATCACCGAGTCGAACGGCTCGTCCTCGATGGCGACGGTGTGCGGCTCCTCGCTCGCGCTGATGGATGCGGGCGTGCCGCTGCGCCGTCCGGTGGCCGGCATCGCCATGGGCCTCATCCTGGAAGGCCAGCGCTACGCGGTGCTCTCCGACATCCTCGGCGACGAGGACCATCTCGGCGACATGGACTTCAAGGTGGCCGGCACCGAGAACGGCGTCACTTCCTTGCAGATGGACATCAAGATCGCCGGCATCACCGAGGAGATCATGCGCGTCGCGCTCGACCAGGCCAAGGGCGGGCGCATGCACATCCTCGGCGAGATGGGCAAGGCGCTGACCGGCGCACGCGCGGAGCTCGGCCAATACGCGCCGCGCATCGAGGTGATCCAGATCCCGGTCGACAAGATCCGCGAGGTCATCGGCTCGGGCGGCAAGGTCATCCGCGAGATCGTCGAGAAGACCGGCGCCAAGATCAATGTCGAGGACGACGGCACCGTGAAGGTGGCCTCGGCCAACCACGAATCGATCACGGCGGCG
>CAZNZI010000202.1:0-6045 GCA_964577475.1 uncultured Rhodospirillaceae bacterium | reverse complement strand
CGCCCTGACTGGTTGCGCCACCGGCGCGGCCGCCTTGGCCCTGGGGCGCGCCGATGCCGCCCGGCTGATCGGCGGAAATTTCCACCTGGGCACCGGGGATGGCGCGGACCGGCAGGCCCTTGTTGGCCGCCATCATCACCTGATGCCAGAGCTCGGCCGGCAAGGTGCCGCCCGTGACGCGCTTGGTCGGCGTGTTGTCGTCGTTGCCCAGCCACACCCCGGTGACGTAGTCGGCGGTGAAGCCGATGAACCAGGCGTCGCGGTAATCCTGCGTCGTGCCGGTCTTGCCCCCGGCGGGACGATCGAGCGCCGCCTTGCGGCCGGTGCCTTCGAAGATCACGCCCTGGAGCAGATCGTCCATGTCGGCGAGTGCCACGGCGGGAATGACACCGCCGGGTCCCTCGCCCTCGCGGCGGAAGATCACCGCACCGTCGCGGTCGTCGATCTCGCGGATGCCGAAGGGGAAGACGCCGTTGCCGGTGTTGGCGAAGGCGGCGTAGGCGGCGGTCATCGAGAGCAGATTGGTTTCGTTCGTGCCCAGCGCGAGCGAGGCGTCGGGATGCAGCGTCTCGTTTATGCCGAGCCGGTGGGCGACATCGATCACATGCTGCGGTCCGACCTGCTCGATCAGGCGCACGGCGGCGGTGTTCGACGATTTCGCGAAGGCACGGTGCAGCGTGATCGCGCCCTCGTAATCCTTCTCGTAATCCTCGGGCTGGTAGTCGCCTTCGGTGATCGGCGCGTCGAGGATCATGTCGGTCGGCCGCCATCCCGCTTCGAAGGCCGCGAGATAGACGAAGGCCTTGAAGGATGAGCCTGGCTGGCGCTGGCCCTGGGTCGCGCGGTTGAACTGGCTTTCGTTGTAGTCCTTGCCGCCGACCATGGCACGCACGGCGCCGTCGGGGCTCATCACCACAACCGCGCCCTGGCTCGCCTTCGCCTTCACCGCTGGGCCGTTGAGCATGGCCGTGACCAGCGCCTCGACCTTGCGCTGCAATCCCATATCGATCGTGGTGTGGACGATCACGTCGCGATTGCCGCCACCGTATTGATCGACGCGATCGCGCACCCAGTCGGCGAAGTAGCGGCCCGTCATCACCGCGCGCTTCACGGTGCCGGGACCGGTGGCCATCGCCTGTTGCGCCTGCTGGGCCGTGATCACGCCCGTGTCCTGCATATTGGCCAGCACCTGCGCGGTGCGTTCCTGCGAGAGCTTCGCATCGTTGAGCGGGTTGTAGCGCGACGGCGCCTTCAACAGGCCGCCGATCAGCGCCGACTGGTAGAGATTGAGCCCAGTCGCCGGCACGCCGAAATAGCGCCGCGCCGCGGCATCGACACCCCAGGTGCCGTTGCCGAGATAGACGCGGTTGAGATAGAGCGTGAGGATCTGGTCCTTGGTGAAGCGGTGCTCGAGCTGGAGTGCGAGCAGCACCTCCTGCACCTTGCGCTTCAGGCTGCGCTCGGGCGAGAGGAAGAGGTTCTTCGCAAGCTGCTGGGTGATGGTCGAGCCGCCCTGCACCACATGGCCCGAACGCAGATCGGTGACCAGAGCGCGTGCGAGACCGATCGGATCGATACCGAAATGCGAATAGAAGCGGCGGTCCTCGGTCGAGATGATCGCCTCCGGCACGTATTTCGGTAGCGTCTGGAGATTGACCGGCTCGCCATAAACATCGCCATAGGCGGCGATCGTCTCGCCATCGGCCGAAAGCAGGGTGACGCTGGGCTTGCGCGTGATCGCCGTCAGGCTCGAGAGATCGGGCAGGTCATAGGCGTAGAAAGCGACGAGAACGGCCACCGCGATCGCGCCCCAGATGCCGGCAGCGACGCCCCAGCCGAGAAGGCGGCGCCACCACGAGCCGCCATACCAGCGGCCCGGCCCTTTCGGGCTGCCGTTCTTGCGCTTGACGCGACCGCGCGGCGGCTTGTTCGGCGGCCTCCCGCCGCCCGCGGCTTCCCTGCCTTTGGCGGTCTTTTGCGGCGCGTCGGCGAACAGCGATGAGGGCGCAGTGAACAAGGACGGCATCTGCAGGCGGGGAAGGCGCAGCGACCACGTGCGATGCGCCGAGACGGCAGTCGGCCGATCGCCCGGCGCGATTCGCAAACCGCTGGAGGTGCCGGAAGGGTTGGGGTTCATCGTCTGTTCGGTACCATATGTGGGGTGCTTCCGAGAGGGCGTCGCCCGTCCCATGCCATCCCGGATTCCGTAAGTCTTCACAATGTCTTGCGCCCAATCTGCGACTAAATTACGATATTTTTTAGGCGGGGGTTTTAAAGTGCCGGATCAGGGCCAATCTGGTGCGAGTGTAGTTGGGGTTTGTAATGTCCAAGTTAACGATCACCCTGTCCGACGAAACGCAAAAGCGCCTGGAAGCCCTCGCGACCCAGATGGATCAGAGTGTCGCCGACTGCGCGCAGCAGGCGATCCTGGAATTCGTCGATAATTGGGAAGACCACCTGCGGGTGGTGGCGGCGCTGCAGGAGGACGAAGCCCGTCCCGTCCTGCGCTCGGTGACCGAAAACACCTAATCTCAACCGTCACCCGGAAACACAACGTGTTATCCGGGGTCCAGGATAACGTCTCGCTGTGTGGCTGTGGATTCCGGCTCTCCGCTTCGCGGAGCCTGTCCTCCGGCTCGCCTGCGCGAGACCCGGGGGGCCGGAATGACGATGAGAGTCAATTACTCCAGATACTCGCCCGGATAGACGCCCCAGAACTCGGTCCGCAGCAGCCATCCCTGCAGGTTCTGCACCTCGACCTTGCAATAGGTCTGGTTATGCGGGCAGGTCAGCAGCTTCGCGATCACATTCGGATCGATCAGTGCCACGGCCGGCGATTTCTCGTCGGGATCGGCGCGCAGGCGACGGCGCTGGCCGGTGATCACCACCGTGCGCTTGGCCGACAGGAACGTCTCGTGAAGCCAGCCTTCCGTGCCCTGCCAATCGCGGATCTTCCGCCAGGCCTCGAACTCGGCGATCACCTCGACCGGCAGATCGCGGCGTGTGTAGACCCAGTCGACCGGATAGCGCGTGCCCGGGCCGCTGCGCAGATTGGCTTCGTCGCTGCGCAGGGACACGAAGCGCGGCAAAGGCAGACCACTGCCGTTCAGGCTCTGGGTCGCCGCGCGTGCCAAGGGCGCCAGCGTAACGAGAACGCAAAAGAGGGCGAGGGCGAAACGGGGTAAAAACGGCTTCATTGCAATTGCGAAGACTGTTCTGCCAGCCCGGCCCGCAAGGGTCAAGGAAAGGGCGCAGTAAAATCAAGGCGCGCGTGCGCCGCACAATGGCGCACTCCCGACCGGAACCGCGCCGCGCTGGACAAGCGGCGGCCCGCTTGATAGAGCGTCGGGGAACGGGGAACGCCTCAAAACCTCAACAGCGCAGCGTCCAAACG
Organism: uncultured Rhodospirillaceae bacterium; assembly: GCA_964577475.1. Classification (GTDB taxonomy): domain Bacteria; phylum Pseudomonadota; class Alphaproteobacteria; order Rhodospirillales; family Magnetospirillaceae; genus JASHSH01. The sequence continues at coordinate 2,651 of CAZNZI010000202.1, read as the reverse complement.
GAGTGCGGATGGGAACCAAGAAGCCGCTGGTCGTCGTCACGCGGAAGCTTCCCGAAGCCATCGAGACGCGGATGATGGAGCTGTTCCAAACACGCCTGAACGCCGACGATCATGCCATGACCCAGGAGGAACTGGCCGCGGCGATGCAGACCGCCGACGTGCTGGTGCCCACGGTCACCGACCGCATCGACGCGGCGCTGATCAACCAGGCCGGGCCCAACCTCAAGCTGTTTGCCAATTTCGGCGCCGGCGTCGATCACATCGATCTGGCCGCGGCGCGCGCCAAGGGCATCACCGTCACCAACACGCCCGATGTGCTGACCGAAGACACCGCCGACATGACGATGGCGCTGATCCTGTCGGTACCGCGCCGCCTCGCCGAGGGCACGCGCCTCGCGCGTTCGGGCAAATGGACCGGCTGGACGCCGACCTCGATGCTGGGCCACCGCATCTGGGGCAAGCGGCTCGGCATCGTCGGCATGGGGCGCATCGGACAGGCCGTTGCCAGACGCGCGCGCGGCTTCGGCCTGGCGATCCACTATCACAACCGGAAGCGCGTCCATCCCGACATCGAGACGGAACTCGAGGCGACCTATTGGGAAAGCCTCGACCAGATGCTGGCGCGGATGGACGTGATCTCGATCCACTGCCCGCACACACCCGCGACCTTCCATCTGCTCTCGGCGCGCCGCCTCGCGCTGTTGCAGCCGCACGCCTATATCGTCAACACGGCGCGCGGCAATGTGGTCGACGAGGCGGTGCTGACGCGCATGCTGGCGACCGGTGCGCTGGCCGGTGCGGGGCTCGACGTCTTCGAGCACGAGCCCTCGATCACGCCCAAGCTGCTCGAGCTCAACAACGTGATCCTGACGCCTCATATCGGCTCGAACACGATCGAGGGCCGCACTGCGACCGGCGAGAAGGTGCTGATCAACATCCGCGCCCATGTCGATGGCCACGCCCCGCCGGATCGCGTTCTCGCCAGCCTGCTCTAACGCCCATGAGACAGGCTTATCCGCCTGAATTCGCGGGCCAGAATCTCCTTGACCCAAGCCCCCCGGGGCCTTAAAAACCCCGTTTCCGCGCGGGAGTCCCGTGGCGGATGGGATCGAAAAAACCTAGGCGGATCAATCATGTCGCGTCGTTGCAGCATCACCGGGAAGGGCGTGCAGACGGGTAATAACGTCAGCCACGCCAACAACAAGACCCGCCGCCGGTACCTGCCCAACCTGCAAGAGACCTCGGTCCTCTCCGATGCGCTCGGCCAGGTCGTGCGCCTGCGCGTCGCCTCGCGCACCATCAAGACCATCGAGAAGAACGGCGGCATCGACGCCTATCTCCTCTCGGTTTCGAACCTGAAGCTGCCCGAAGAAGCGCTGCGCCTGAAGCGCCGCATCGAGAAGGCCATCGCCCGCAAGGCGGCTGCCTAAAGAGCGGCGGCGGCCGGATTCCCTGCGGGGTAACCGGCCGTAACGTTTCGGGACTTGTTCGGGTCCCGCTTCCACCCATAGGCTTCTGGCGGACTGCCCTTCCCAGGGAGAGCTTCGCCATGACCATTCCGTTCGACCGCCGCCGGTTGCTGCAAGGCCTGGCCGGCCTGCCGCTTGCCACCATCCTCGCCGACCCCGAACTCGCCCGCGCCGCCGCGGCCGCGACCCAGGAGGTTCATGTCACCACGCCGACCGGCCGTGAGGTCTATGGCGCACTGGCCGAGGCCGAGAGCGCACCCTCGCCGGTGGTGATCCTGGTGCATGAGTGGTGGGGGCTGAACGATCAGATCAAGGCGGTCGCGCTCGATCTCGCCAAGCAAGGCTATCGCGTCCTCGCGCTCGACCTGATGAACCGCGTTGTCGCCAAGACACCCGACGAAGCCGGCAAGCTGATCCAAAGCGTGAAACCCGAAGAGGCGACGGAGACGGTGGCGACTTGGATCCGCTGGGCCAGCACGACGCCCGACGGGACGGGCAAGGTCGGCATCATCGGCTGGTGCTTCGGCGGCGGCTGGGCGCTGATCGGTTCAACCGCGATGCCGGTCGACGCGACCGTCGTCTATTACGGCAAATGCGATCTGCCCGCCGAACAACTCGCGAAGCTCAAGGGCCCGGTGCTTGGCCATTTCGGCGAGCAGGACCCGCGCATGAATCACGACATGGTCGGCAAGTTCGAAGCGGCGATGAAGCAGGACGGCAAGACCGAGACCGTCTACTGGTACGACGCACCGCACGCCTTCGCCAACCCGACCGGCGCCAACTACCACAAGGCGGAAACGCAGCTCGCCTGGAGCCGCACGCTCGAATTCCTGCAGAAGAATTTGAAGAGCTAGACCCGGCTCGATTTCGCCGGGCCGCGGCTGCCCGTGCGCAGGACGATCACCGCGGCGGCGATCGCGGCCAGAAGGATAGCGCCGATCACGATCGCGCCGAAGGTGCTGAACATCGCCTCGGCGACGGCGCGGACGATGACCGTGCAGATGAACCAGAGGAACCGTCCGGCGGCGGCGAAAGCCCACTCGATCATCGGCACGTCTCCAGACCGGACAGGTTCGCGGGTCAGGCACGACAGACGAAGATAGCCGGATGCGCGCATTGCCCGCATACCCGGCCACGATGCTCAGAGATCGAATTGAAAACCGGTCGTGGGGCGGGGCGCTG
>CAZNZI010000201.1:0-2264 GCA_964577475.1 uncultured Rhodospirillaceae bacterium | reverse complement strand
CGAGACCGGCGACATCCTGATCCGCCGGATGCAGGTCCATGGCAAGAACGCCTGGATGCTGCGCAGCCATATCCAGTAAGGCCGTTTTTTCGGTCAAAGGTAGCGCCCCGGCCCTTGCAAATGGCCGGGGCGTCGCCTTACCCTGCGGCGCACAAAAATCGGCGCCGGTTTAGCTCAGCGGTAGAGCAGCGGTTTTGTAAACCGAAGGTCGGGAGTTCAATCCTCTCAACCGGCACCATTTTGACACGTCTTGAAACCCGAACCCTCTTGTATGCCTCCCGGAAAGGGATACGCTTGTCCATCCCTGGCATGGATACCGACCGTATCCGGCCAACAGGAGGAAGGGAGGGTCGAATGTCCAAGACCATTCTGGCTGCTGCCGTTGCCGCCGCTTTCGCGCTGAGCGCCACCGCTGCCGTCGCCTGCCCCTTCAATGCCGCCGAACAGGGTTCCGACTCGAACAAGGTCGCGTCGAGCAACTCGTCGCCACAGGGCCAGGGCGGCTCGACCACCCGTACGAACTGATCGGCGCCTTCGTCTCGGCTCATTCTTTGGCACACGCGGCATAGCGCGGCCCCTGCCTGTCTTGCCAAGTCGCTGAATCTTCTTTACGCCTGCCTTTGGTAGGCAGTGATGAAATTCGCGATTCTGGTCACCGAGGCGCCATTCGGCGGGCAGGCTGCGGCCTCGGCCCTGGCGTTCACCGAAGCCGCTTTGGCGCGCGGGCATACCGTCGACCGCGTCTTCTTCTATTGCGATGGCGTACATAACGCCAACCGGTTGGCCGCGCCGCCCGGCGGCGAAGCGAATCTGGTCCGCGACTGGTCGAAGCTCGCCGCCGAAAAGAGCATCGATCTCGTGGTCTGCATCAACGCCGGCAGCCGCCGCGGCCTGCGCGAGGCGAATCTGGCGCCCGGTTTTCGTATTTCAGGCCTCGGGCAGATGGTCGAGTCGGTGGTTCAGGCCGACCGTCTGGTGCCGTTCGGAGCCTGAGCGATGGCCGCGCCGAAAGTCAAAAGCCTCGCCTTCCTGTGCCGCCGCACGCCGTGGGGCAGCGGCCATGCCGCCGAGATGCTGGAGGCCGTGCTGATCGCGGGCGCCTTCGACCAAGAGGTCCATCTCGCCTTCCTGGATGACGGCGTGTTCCAGCTCGTGCCCGGCCAGCACCCCGACCTGCTGGGCCGCCGGCCGCTGGAGGAAGGCTTCAACGAATTGGCCGACCTCGACATCGATCATATCTGGGTCGAGCGCGAATCGCTGGCCGAGCGCGGCATCGATCCCGCTGCGCTGACGCTCAAGGCCGAGGTGATCGACCGCAAGGCGATGGCCGGCATACTCGCGCGGATGGACGCCGTATTCAGCGCCTAGCTGCGTGCAATCCGCGCGCACAACCCATGCGTGGAATTGCGGTTGGCGGCACCATCGCTTTCCGCAATGATCGGACAAATAACATCCGTCCAAGTATCCGAGGATCATGACCGCCCTGCCCTATATGCCGGCCACCGAAATGGTGGACCAGTTCCGCCGCCGCACGCTCTCGCCCACCGAAGCCTGCGAGGCGGTGATCGGCCATATCGCGAAATGGGAACCGCGCCTGAAGGCGCTCTATGCTTACGATCCTGACGGCGCACGTGCCGCTGCCAAAGCTGCCACCGAGCGCTGGGCCAAGGGCGCGCCACAGGGTCCGCTCGACGGCGTGCCGGTCACCATCAAGGACAACATCGCCACCAAGGGCATACCGGTTCCGGTCGGCTGCGCGGCCACCGACCACACGCCGGCGGCAGCCGATGCACCGCCTGCCGCGCGTATGCGCGAAGCCGGTGCCGTGATCCTGGCCAAGACGACCATGCCCGACTACGGGATGCTGTCCTCCGGTCTCTCAAGCTTCCACGACCTCGCGCGTAATCCATGGAACCTGGAGATGAACCCCGGCGGTTCGAGCGCGGGCGCTGCTGCGGCAGGCGCGGCGGGCTACGGGCCTATCCATCTCGGCACCGATATCGGCGGGTCGGTGCGTCTGCCGGCCGGGTGGTGCGCACTGGTCGGGCTGAAGCCGAGCCTCGGCCGTATTCCGATCGACCCGCCCTATATCGGCCGCGTGGCCGGGCCGCTGACGCGCACGGTCGCCGATACGGCGCTGGCGCTGTCGGTGCTCTCGGCGCCCGACTGGCGCGACGGCACCAGCCTCAAGCCCGAGACGATCGACTGGGCGATGCGTGAGGTCGACGTGAAGGGCCTGCGCGTCGGACTTCAATTGGAGATCG
>CAZNZI010000200.1:0-10861 GCA_964577475.1 uncultured Rhodospirillaceae bacterium | reverse complement strand
CTCGAATCCGAGAAGCTGGCTCTGACGATCGAGAAGGAGAGCGAATACGCGCGGCTGGAGCAAGAGCGCGAGGTCGCCGTCCGTCGCGCCGAGCAGCGCGCCGAAGTGGCGCTCGAGAAGGCGGAACGGGAACGCGATATCGAAGAGGCGCAGATTCGCTCGAAGGAAGCGGTTGAAATCGCCCGCATCAAGAATGAATTGGCGATCGAAGCAGAACAGATTCTGCGTGGCCAAGAGACCGAGCGGCTGGAGATCCAGCGTCGCCGCGCCGTTGAATTGGAAGAGCAAAATCGCGTCATAGCCGTTGCCGTCAACGAGGCCGAAAACAGAACGAAATTGACCGAGGAAATCGAACAGCGCCGTAAGAAGCGCAACGAGGTCGAGCAGGAGACGATGGTTGCCATCCGCGCGAAGAATCTGGAGGCCGAACTCCGCGCGCTGACCATCGGCAAGGAAAGCGAATACGCTAGGCTCGAGCAGGAACGCGAAATCGAACTGCGGCGCGCCCAGCAACATGCCGAGGTCGAGCTCGAAAAGGCTCAGCGCGAGCAGGAGATCGAAGAGGCGCAAATCAAGGCCAAGGAGGCGGTAGAGCTGGCAAAGGTGAAGCAAGAGTTGGCGATCAACAGCGAGCAGATATTGCGCGAACAGGAAACCGAGCGGCTTGAGGTCATGCGCCGCCGGACGCTCGAACTCGAGGATCGCGATCGCCTCATCGCCATCGCCGAGAAGTCGCAGGCGCAATCGGTCGCCCAAGCGATGGCCGAGGCTGCCCGTGCGCGTGCGGTCGAGGCCGAGGAAGCGGTAACGTCCCTGCGCGAACGCGAGATCGCGCAGCGGCGCAAAGCGATCGATCTCATCGATGCCGCTCAGCAGGCGGAACGCAACGCCATCAAGATCACCACGATCTCCGCGGCGGAGAAAGCTGCGGCCATGGACCACGCGGACGCCGAACGGGCCGCCGCCGGCGCAGCGAAGTTCCGCTACGATGTCGACGCCGAGGGCAAGCGCAAGCTCAACGAGGCGGAAAATATCCGGTCCGACGCCAGCCGCCGTACGGCGTTGAACGCCCGGCTGTTCGAGAATCTTCCCGCGATCATCCGTGAGAGCGTGAAGCCCATGGAGCGGATCGAATCCATCAAGATTCTTCAGGTCGATGGACTTCCCGGCTTCAGCGGCGGACAAGGCGGCGCTGGCGGGGGCGGCGGTGGGACGGGTCAGCCGGCGCCAACCGGCGAGACGGGACCGCACAATCTGGCGGAGAGCGTGGTCAGCGCGGCGATGCGTTATCGCGCCCAGATTCCGTTCGTCGACAAACTGCTGAGCGAAGTCGGCATGTCCACGGACTCCATCAGCAACCTGTCCAATCTCGCGGTTCGGTTGCCCGACAGCAAGACGCCGCCGCCGAGCGAGGGCAGGAAGGGATCGAAGGACGACGGCAAGCACTGATCCGAATCGAGGCTGTGGCGGCGTGGAGCGGCGGATCGTCCGGCTGCTCCGCCCCGTCCGGCACCGGGAACGGTATCGTCGTGCGACCGGCGTCTTGAAAGACAGATCGAAGAATGGAAGTTCCCGCGCATATCGAGCACCGGCTGGCCATCGTCACGAATTGGGCGTTCTTCGCCTCTTTCGGCTTCGGTTTCGTGGCGACGGGATTCTCGGACAGCGACGTGCTGGCTGGCCTCGCCGGTTTCGCGGCCTTCGTCCTGGGGTTTATCGCGCATATCATCATAAACCGGATCTTCCGGGTCCGTTTCACCGATCCCCAGATCGCACTGGCTCTCGGGCTGTTCGGGGTCGGTGTCGTCAGCTTCGTCATCAGTTGGGTATTCGATGCTAGTTTCGACACGGCCGATATCGTGATCGGCATCGTCGGTTTCGGTGCGACCGGCGCATGCTTCGTCGTCTACGTCATCATTAATTACGGGATTCGGGAATCCTATTCGATGTTGCACCGTCTGCACATGCAGCGCAGGAAGACGCCGTGACCGAGCAGTTGATCTGGCTCTTCGCCTTTTGTGCGCTGTACACCGTCTACTGCGTCTACTGGGGCGTCGCCAGTGCGCGGACGGTGAAGACGGGCACCGACTATTTCCTGGCGGGGCGGCAGATGCCGGCCTGGGTATTCGTCCTATCCGCGACGGTCATGTCCTTCACCGGCTGGATCTCGATCGGCATGCCCTCGATGGTGTTTCGCGACGGGTTTCAATTTGCGCCGTTGGCACTCTGCGCGGTGGTCGTCCCGATGGCCGGGGTCCTGTTTCTCAAGCGTCTGTGGATGCTGGGCAAGCGGTTCGGCTATGTCACGCCGGCCGAGATGTTCTCCGACTATTTCGGCGGCAATGGCATGCGGCCGCTGGTTCTGTTGATTGCGCTGGTTTTCGCGATTCCGTTTCTGGGAATGCAACTGGCGGCCTCCGGCTACTTGATTCAAGTGCTGACGGATGGCTCCGTTTCCTGGGTGCTGGCGATGTGGGTGCTCACCTTCGCCGTGTTCCTCTATGTGTGCCTGGGCGGCTTGCGAGCGGCGACCTATGTGGGGACCTTGCAGGCTCTCCTGTTCGCCGCGGGAATTGTTGGGATTGGACTGCTGGCCTACGTCAAGCTCGGGGGTTTCGGCGGTTTCGTCGACGCATTGGCGAAACTCGGGGCGACGGATATCGGCGCCTGGAAAGCTTCGGCGGCCGGTTACAACGGATATTTCGAAGTCCCGGGCGTCATCCAATTCGTCGCCGGTCTCGGCCGTGACGCGCCGGTCGGGGGCCCGTGGACCGCGTCGATGATCCTGACTTACAGCTTTGCATTGATGGGCATCCAGACGGCGCCGGCATTCACCATGCTGGCCTTCGGCAGCCGCGATCCGAAAGGGTTCGCGCCGCAGCAGGTCTGGGCTTCCGGCGCCGCCGTCGGCATCATCCTCGTGTTCTTTGCCGTCGCGCAGGGAATGGGGGCGCAGTTCCTCGGCGCATCCTCTGCGGTTTCGAGCGCCGGACTGGCGCTCGGCAAGAGCCTTCCTAACCTCGATAGCGGTAACGAAGCGGGGCTGGTGGCCTATTACATCAAGTCGCTGGGCGACAAGGCGCCGTGGTTCTTGGGATTGCTTGCGGTGTGCACACTGGCGGCCATTCAGGCCACGGCTTCGATCCACGCTTCGACAACCGGCACCATGTTCGCGCGCGATTTCTACAAGCGCTTCGTCAATCCCGACGCCGACGATCGGCGGCAGAAGCTTTTTGGCCGGATCGGCGTAGGCCTCGTGCTTCTGGCGGCCCTCTTGTTGGCGACCTATTGGCCCCGGACGCAGATCGAGATCGGTGCTCTGGCCTTGGGGTTCGGATTTCAGCTTCTGCCCGCGCTGGCGGCCATTTGCTGGTTCCCTTGGCTCACGCGCGTGGGCGTGATCATGGGGCTCGTCGTCGGTCTGCTTGCCGTGATCTTCACCGAGCGCCTGGGCGGCACGCTCGCGCATTTTGTCGGCTTCGAACTCCCTTGGGGCCGCTGGCCCTGGACCATTCACTCGGCGGGCTGGGGCATCTTCTGCAACATCGTGATCTGTGTCGTCATTTCGCTGCTGACGCAGAACAAGGCCGAACGCGAACATCGGGCGTCCTACCACGCCTTCTTGAGCGAGGCGGCGTCCTTGGCGCCCGGAAAGCGCATCCTGAGGCCGGTTGCTTGGGCCGTCACCCTGGCATGGATGTTCTTTGCAATCGGCCCCGGCACCGTGATCGGGTCCGATTTGTTCGGCGCGCCGAACAAGGGCAAGGCCGCCTGGATATTGGGAATGCCGTCGATTTGGGGTTGGCAGATCGTGTGGTGGGCCTTGGGCGTTCTCGTGATCTGGTTCCTGGCTTACCGGCTTGAACTCTCCACGCGGCCACGGGGTAAGATCGAACAACGGGTCGAGGGCATACGCACCCGGCTCTAGCGAAGGGAGCCCGCTCCTTCACTCAGCAAGAAGGCAATGGCGACGGGCTCGGTCGTGATCGCCAATACCCGCGCTCCGTAACCAGCCGGTCTGGCAGGTGCGGTTTGCCGATATTTCAGTGGTGTGGGTGGCCTCAATTCGCTTCGATTTCGCGCGTTGGCTATCGGCAAGCCCTCCGCTATTAAAGTCACGCATTCACGAGACTCCTGTGGAAGCCGGTATTTTCTTTACCAAGGGCAATCTGTAACATATTACAAATAGACCCGCGTATACTCGGCAGGGTCTGGTCGTCTGGGCTATGGAGATGTAACGGAATGGCGCGAGGTCGAAAGAGCGCGTCTGAACGGCGGATATTGATGGCCAGCGCCCTGCGCCTGGATCCGGCCGGACTGCCTGCCGAAGACGAAGAGGATGAGTTTCTCAGCTCGGTGGGGCCGCGCCAGGCCAACGGCATGGCCGATGATGCGCGCCGACGTCTGGAAGAGATGATTGTCACGCTGGAGCTGAAGCCCGGCTCGATCTGGTCGGAGATCGAATTGAGCGAACGCTTGGGCCTGGGGCGGACGCCGGTGCGCGAAGCACTAAAGCGGCTGGAGGCGGATCATCTCGTCGAGATCGTTCCGCGCAACGGTGCGAGGATCACCGAGATCGACGTCATGCAACAGCTGTTGATGCTGGAAATGCGGCGTGAATTGGAGCGTTTGGTCGCCACTTCCGCTTCCCGTCGAGCGACGGCGGATGAACGTAAGAAATGCATCGAGATCGCCAAACGCCTCAAGGGGATGCAACACATCAGTGAATTTCTTCGGTACCACTATCCGGCGAAGCGATTTTTGACGGTGTGCGCGCGCAATCCGTTTGCTGCCAATGCGATCATGCCGTGTTATTCCCTGTCGCGCCGATTCTACTATTTGCATTACCGGGCGATGCATGACGTGCCTGTCGCCGCCGGGCATCATGCGAATGTTTTTCAGGCAGTCGCTGTGGGCGACGAGAAGGAAGCGGCGGACGCTTCCGACGGTCTGATGGACTATACGATCGAGCTCACCCGCCGAACCGTGATCGACCGCTACTAAACCGTCCGCCATCCAGCCGGCGGCTTGACCGCTGCTTTTTTATAACATATCATAAAAACATCTCAAATGTCATGGGACCAGAAAAGGCGTTCTGGTTACTCAAGGGGCGATACGAGCGTCAGCCAAAGAGACGGGGACTCCACGATGCCTGGCAATCGAGTCATCGAGAAGGCTGAGACGGTGTGCTTCCACTTTTGCGGTTTGCCCGGTTTTTTCTTAGGCAGAGCCATTCGGCGGGAAGCTCCGCCGCGGGAATTTCCGACGGGGCCCGCCTCTTCGCGAAGTGCCAGCGATGTCTAACCTCGTGGACCGCACGCCCCGAATCGGCCCAGAAACTCGTTCCGATCGATTGAATGTGCCGCGTGTCGAAGCCGCTGGTTCCGATCTGCTGAGCCTGACGGCGGATCCGGATGCCGCCTTGCAGCAGGCGGCGCGCGTTTTGAAGAGCCCCGCGTTTGCCCGTGCTCCGAGGATGAGGCGGTTTCTGGCCTTCGTGATTGACGAAACTTTGGCGGGACGATCTGCCCTTCTCAAGGAATATACGATCGCCGTATCCGTCTTCGATAAGCCAGGCAATTTCGATCAAAGCGCATGTCCGATCGTCCGTGTCGAAGCGCGACGGCTGCGGAAATTGCTGAGCGAATACTACGCGGGAGACGGTTTGTACGACCGGCTGATCATCGACATCCCGAGAGGTTCCTATGTGCCGATGATGCGCGGCTCATCGATGGCCGACACAGCCTCACATGGCCACCCCATCCTTGGCCAAGTCGTCCAAATTCGTGGGGCTGAGCGCGAATCCGCCTGGGGCTGGTCAGAAGACCCTCGGTCTTCGCGCCAGGTGACGGTTATGTCCTGTGTCCTGGGCGATGAGGGCTTCCTGTATCGGCAGGCCGCGTTCGACAACGTCATCGCGTATTTTTCGGCTTTCCACCGAAGATGCACCGCCATAGCAGCCAATCATGGCGGAACCGTAGTGGCGCTCGCGAAAGACAAGGTCACCGTCTATTTCGGGTGGCCCGAGCCGTTGCCGGATGGGGCCGAACGCGCATTCAATGCTTCGGTTGAGATCGTTCTGGCATTGCAGAGTGTTGCTTGCGATTCGCTGAGCGTGAGGATCGGGCTGGCGACAGGACCGATCGCATCAATCGTCTCGTCGGCCTCGCCCGCAATGACCGGTTTCGATGAAACCGTGCCTCCGGCCCTTGCAGGCAAGATACCCACCTTGGCTGCGCAAAGTCTCCTATGCACACCGCCTAACGGAATTGCGATCGCGAAGGCGACACGAAAGTGTCTGGGTGAGACGCTCGACTCAGTCGATGCCGGCTGGCAGGGAAAGACCAGAGCAGAGTCGTCCTTTCTGTGGAGATCCCGCCCAGCGCGCTTCATCGGACCTCATGCCTTGGTTTCCACCGTGGCACCAATGTACTCACCCTAAGTATCGGTGGTATCGCTGAGTTGCATCGGGACGTGACCGTTACCCTCTTGCGGCTCGCTCCATAAGCGCAGGTTCTCTCGGCGAAATTGCGGCAGTGATTGCCGTTAGTGCGCGATGGCTGGCGTTTCGCCGTTAAATCTAACCGTATCGTGCTGGTCCCCTCGCGCTGCGACGGTATCTAATCAGAGCACTGATCGCGCGTTTCGGATTGAAGGGCTCAGGCCTTCGGCCGGCTTGTCTCTATCGATTGCCAAGTCTCAGTCATAAGTGCCGATGTCCTCGCTTTGGACATGCGCACGCAGGTGAAGAAGAAAAGGGGCCATGGAGGACGGAGGGGGAACGGAAATGGCGCGGGGCCGGAAGAGCGCATCCGAACGTCGGATGCTGACGGCCGGGCTCTCCTGGTCTGCGCGAGCCGAACAGTCGGCCGGCGGTGATGAAGTGCCGTTGCTTGAACCGGGCGCGTCCAGGCAAACCGCCCGTATGGCTGATGAAGCGCGGCGGCGCCTGGAGGAGATGATCGTCACATTGCAATTGAAGCCCGGCTCCATCTGGTCGGAAGCCGAACTCAGCGAGCGCTTGGGTCTGGGGCGGACGCCCGTGCGTGAGGCGCTCAAGCGGCTGGAGGGTGAACATCTCGTCGAGATCGTCCCTCGCAACGGTGCGAAGATCACCGAAATCGATGTCATGGAACAGTTGCTAATGCTGGAAATGCGGCGCGAGCTGGAACGCCTGGTTGCAACTTCAGCGTCCCTTCGAGCGACCGCGGACGAGCGGAAGAAATGCATCGAGATCGCGGGGCATTTTCGTGGAATGCGGGACGTTGGGATCGTGCAGTTCCACCGCTACCACACCGATGCAAAGCGCTTCCTCACGGAGTGTGCGCGCAACCCGTTCGCCGCGAACGCCATCATGCCGTGCTACGCGATGTCTCGCCGGTTCTACTACCTGCATCATCGGGTCATGCACGATGTGCCTGTTGCCGCCGGACATCATGCGCGGGTTTTCGAGGCCGTCGCTCTCGGCGACGAAAAGCGCGCCGTGGAAGCAACCGATGCGCTCATGGACTATGTGAGCGAACTCACCCGTCGAACCGTGATCGATCGGTTTTGAACCATCCGAACCGAAAGACTGCCGTATGACCACATTTCGACCGCTGCAAGGACGGAGACAATCATGACACGGGCAGCAATCGTCGGCTGGGCCCACACGCCCTTCGGCAAACTCGAGGACAAGGATGTCGAAGGGCTGATCTCTCGGGTGTCGGGCGCGGCGCTCGATCATGCGGGCATCGCGGCGAAGGATGTCGATGGCATCTATGTCGGCGTTATGAACAACGGCTTCTCCAAACAGGGGTTCGAGGCTGCACAAGTCGCGCTGACGCAGCCAGACCTTGCTTTCGTGCCCGCAACTCACGTCGAGAATGCCTGCGCCACTGGTTCCGCGGCTCTCTACGCAGCGTTGGATTTCGTCGATAGCGGCCGCGGCCGTGTCGCACTGGTCGTCGGAGCCGAAAAGATGACAGCAAAATCCACGGAAGAAACGGGCGACATCCTGCTCAGCGCGTCGTACCGCAAGGAAGAGGGGGGCATTGCGGGCGGCTTCGCCGGTGTGTTTGGCCGCATTGCGCAGAATTATTTCCAACGCTATGGCGACCGCAGCGAAGAGCTCGCGCATATCGCCGCAAAGAACCACAGGAACGGCGTCGCCAATCCGTTTGCACAGATGCGCCGCGATTTCGGATATGAGTTCTGCAACACCATCAGCGAAAAGAATCCCTATGTCGCGGCGCCGCTGAGGCGCACGGACTGTTCACTTGTGTCGGACGGTGCGGCAGCCCTGGTGGTCGCTGATGGCGAAACCGCGGCGAAGCTGGAACGGGCCATTGGATTTCGGGCCCGTCAGCATGTCAACGATATCCTGCCGCTGTCGCGGCGCGATCCGACAGCTTTTGAGGGCAGCCGCCGCGTCTGGCATAAGGCGCGCACCGAGGCGGGAATTACGCTCGACGATCTCAGTCTCGTCGAGACTCACGACTGCTTCACCATCGCCGAGCTTATTGAGTATGAGGCGATGGGATTGGCGCCGCCTGGCGAAGGCTACCGTATCGTCCGTGAGGGCGTGGCCCAAAAGGGTGGACGGTTGCCGATCAATCCATCCGGCGGCCTGAAATCGAAGGGGCATCCGGTCGGGGCGACCGGTGTTTCGATGCACGTTCTGGCCTGCATGCAGCTTATGAATCAGGCCGGAGCGATGCAGATCGAAGGCGCAAAACTTGCCGGTGTTTTCAACATGGGTGGCGTGGCGGTGGCCAACTATGTGTCGATTTTGGAGCGATGGCGGTGACAGGGGGCGCCGCTGTTCCAAGGGGCGGCGTCCGCCCCGTATCGAGACGGGCGATGAATCTGTCGCATTTCGTTCGACAGGCTGCCCGGCGGCACGGCGGTGAGATTGGCGTCGTTTGGGGCGACGCGACTTGGACCTGGTCCGAAGTAAACCGCCGCATCGACGCTATGGCGGCGGCGCTGGCGGCGCGCGGGGTACGTAAGGGCGATCGCGTGCTGGTGCAATCCAAGAACTGCAATCACCTCTTTGAAACGATGTTCGTGTGTTTCAGGCTCGGCGCAGTCTGGGTGCCGGCGAATTTCCGGCTAATCCCGGAGGAGGTGGCCTATCTCGGCAGCGCCAGCGGCGCATCCGTGATGATTTGCCATGGCGATTTCGCCGACCACGCAGCCGCGGCCACGGATAGGATGCCGGGCCTCCGATTCGTGGTGTCGATCGGCACATCCCATTTCGGTGAGGCGTACGACACCCTTGTCTCGCAACACGATGGGCAGGCGGTCGCCGAGGCTGCAGTCGACTACGACGATCCATGCTGGTTCTTTTTCACATCGGGCACCACCGGGCGGCCGAAGGCGGCTGTGCTCACCCATGGGCAAATGGCATTCGTCGTCACCAATCATTTGTGCGACTTGATGCCGGGAACGACGGCACGGGACGCATCGCTGGTCGTGGCGCCGCTGTCTCATGGCGCCGGAATACATGCGCTGGTGCAGACCGCGCGGGCGGCCAAGACGGTTCTGCCCGCGAATGATCGCTTCGACGTGGATGAAGCGTGGCGGTTGGTCGCCCGTTGGCGCATCACCAACATGTTCACCGTTCCGACAATCTTGAAGATGCTTGCCGAACATCCTGCGGCGCAAGCATACGATCATTCGTCCCTGCGTTACGTCATCTACGCCGGTGCACCGATGTATCGTGAGGACCAGAAACGGGCACTGCGTGGGATCGGAAACGTGCTCGTCCAGTATTTTGGACTTGGCGAGGTGACGGGGAATATCACCGTATTGCCACCCGATTTGCACGATGCCGAGGATCGCCCCGGCGCCCGTGTCGGGACATGCGGCTACGAGCGCACGGGCATACAGGTATCGATTCAAGGGGACGACGGACGCGAATGCGCGGCGGGCGAGACGGGAGAAATCTGCGTCTGCGGCCCGGCTGTATTTGCCGGCTACTACGATAACCCGGAGGCGAATGAAAAAGCGTTTCGCAATGGTTGGTTCCGAACCGGCGATCTTGGCTATTTGGACGCCGAGGGTTTTCTCTATATCACCGGCCGCGCCTCAGACATGTACATCTCCGGCGGATCGAACATCTATCCGCGGGAAGTCGAAGAGAAGCTTCTGGCGCATCCGGCCGTTGTTGAGGTCGCTGTCGTCGGTGTGCCTGACGATACCTGGGGTGAAGTCGGCATCGCGGTCTGCGTCCTTGCGCCGGGCATGTCGTTGGATCAGGCGGAGCTCCTCGCCTGGGCCGAAGACAAAATCGCCCGTTATAAGTTGCCAAAATGCATCTTCTTTTGGAGCGCGTTGCCGAAATCAGGCTACGGCAAGATCACGAAGAAGGCGGTGCGGGAAGAACTAGAAAGGCGCGGCGCTCTTCCACCGGCTTCCAGTAACGCCTCGAATTCGGGCGTACGGACAGGTCTATAGGCCACCGCGGGAGAACGGAGATGACGACGATCACGATCATGGGCGCCGGCGGCAAGATGGGCTATCGGATCGCCAATAATCTCAAAGATAGTGACTATGCGATGCGCTATGTCGAAGTGAGCGAACCCGGCCGCGCAAGACTAGCCGAGCTTGGCCTTCAGGCGACGCCGGTGGATCAAGCCGTGACCGGGAGCGATGTCATCGTTCTTGCGGTGCCCGATCGTCTCATCGGTCGTATATCGCACGAAATCAACCCGAAAGTCGAATCAGGTACGATCGTGATTGCGCTGGATCCCGCGGCCCCCTTCGCCGGCGAACTGCCAAAGCGTGACGACGTCGCATATTTTGTTTCACATCCCTGCCATCCGCCGATCATCAATGACGAGGTGGACATGGCGGCCAAGCGCGACTTCTTCGGCGG
>CAZNZI010000199.1:0-3136 GCA_964577475.1 uncultured Rhodospirillaceae bacterium | reverse complement strand
GCGAGTGGCACGACGATGCGAACGCGCCGTGCCTGTCATTGTTTTTGACGGTTAGGCTTAAGTTTCCTTCCCCAGATCATTCTAGTTATTGTTTTTATTAGCTTTTTCCCAGTTTCAACGTCCCAGTTCCCCGGCCTGCTATCTTTGTGGGCTGGATACCGTCGCCTGGATACATCTCATTACGCATCGATCTCAATTGGGAGTCAATGGAGGGACGCAGAAGCAATTTTCGAAATTGGCGTGAACGGGCGGCCCGGCAGAATAATCTTCTGATCCCCGCCTTGACCAGGATGCGCCATTCGCTGACCGGTCCGGAAGTCAGCGCCGGAAGGATTTCTTCCGACGCCGCGCGATCGCTAGGGCAGAATGGAATAGGAGCGCTTGAGGCACCGCAGCGTGAAGCTCGTGCGGGAGTGACGGATTCCCGGACTCTTATACAGCTTCTCGCGCCCAGTTTGGCGAAAGCCCGCTCCAGACTCCGAAACGCCGATAGATCTCACCGCCGTAACGTTTGCGACGGTGTCTCCCCATAGCGCGTGCGATAGAGTTGCGAGAAACGGCCCAGATGGGTGAAACCGCAACGCCGGGCGATGGCGACCACCTGCTCGCGTCCGTCGGCGGCCAGCAGCGCCTCGCGCGCCTGCTTCAGCCGCATCGAGCGGAGCATCGCCATCGGCGTCGTCGCCCGGAACCGCTTGAAGCCCTCGTGCAAAGCGCGCGCACCGACACCGGTCTCCGCCGCCAGATCATCGATCGAAATCACCCGGTCGAGATTGGCGCGCATGAATTCGATCGCCTTGACGATATAGCGCGGCGCGGCGGGCGCGGCCGTCGCGGCCAGCGCCTCGGTGTAGGTGTTCGGCTGGCAATGGACGAGATAGGCCATCAACGACCGCTCGACCTCCATCGCCAGCATACGATTGCCGAGAAAGTCGTCGCTCTCCTCGATCTCGCTGACGATGTAGGAGAGCATGCGGCGGCAGCGGGCGCCCGCGTCCGAAGACAGCTTCAATTCCGGCTCGAATTCGAGCGGCTCCGCCAAGGGCCGATCGAGCAGATTCATTACGTACTTTTCGAGCGCCGCACGATCGACCTTCACCATGATCTGCGCGCAATCGGCCGTCCATATGGAGGTGAAAGGCGTCGTCGGCGAGACGATCAAGGCGCGGTCGGGGCCCGACACGGCCTCATGGTCGCGGAAACGGACACAGGCCGAACCGGATAGCGGAATTTCGAGCAGATAGAAGCTGCGCAATGCACCGGGATCGATTTCAACCTCGGCGCCATAGCGCAGGAAGTTGATCGAAGTATTGATCAGCGGCGCGCGGTGGTAGCAGGCATTGAGCCGCCCTACGTGCTTGGTCGGCTGGAGCTTGTGCGGACAATAGCTGCGGCCGATGCGGTCGCGCATTTCGTCGACGCTATGCGTCTCGAACTGCCGGTACTTCAGCAACGGAAGCTGCGGTTCCATAGCCCCTCCCCGATCCGGGTCATCGTGAGCGATTCTTCCACGGCGCCGCTCTTCGATCTTCAGGCCGGCGAGTATGCCATTCGCACTCCGCGAATGCTGCAACATTTGCTTCACAGACTTGGCTCAGGCGTGATTGATCGCCTGGCGATAGGCGGCGAATGCATTGGATAGTGCGGCGAATGCCTTGTCGGCTTTGGCATAAAGGCGGATCGCCTCCCACTGTTCGAGCAATGCGCTGGCCACCACGACGCCGTCACTATGGGTTGCGGCAGCGGCAGCTGCGTCGGGCGACTTGATGCCGAACCCGACGATCACAGGAAGCGCCGTCGCCGCACGGCTGCGCTCGACGGCGGCTTCGGTTTCCTTATCGTTTGCCGAAGGCCCGCCGGTCGGGCCGACGACGGGGATGCAATACAGGAATCCGCCGACACCGGGCCGGACGGAAGCAAATTCACGCTCGGGCAAAGCCGGCGCGGAGAGCGGAATGAAGTAGATGCCGGCAGCGGCCAACTCGCCCAGCAACGGCTCCGCTTCGCGCAGCGGCATATCGCCGATAATCACCCCGTCGATCCCGGCTGCCGCCGCACGACGCGCGAAATCACGATAACCCATCACGGCGATTGGATTGGCATAACCCATCAGGATCAGCGGCGTCTTGCCGTCTTCTCCGCGAAACGCCGCGCAGAGATCGAGCGTACGGGCCAGGT
Organism: uncultured Rhodospirillaceae bacterium; assembly: GCA_964577475.1. Taxonomy (GTDB): domain Bacteria; phylum Pseudomonadota; class Alphaproteobacteria; order Rhodospirillales; family Magnetospirillaceae; genus JASHSH01. The sequence goes on along the minus strand of CAZNZI010000199.1, from coordinate 958 downwards.
TCTCGCCGGCCGCGACGGCCTTGCGGTTGATCGCTTGGATCGTCGAACCATCGAGGATCGGATCGCTGAATGGATAGCCGACTTCGATCATGTCGATGCCCGACTGAACCATGCACCGCATATGGGCGAGACTGGTTTCCGGATCAGGATAGCCGGCAACGAGATAACTGACGAAGGCCTTCCGCCCCGCGCGATCCAATGCGGCGAGGCATTGGTCGATCCGGTTGGGTTTGGCGCGCTTGCGCGTCATGCGATCGCCTCGAGATCTTTCTCACCCGACGACGGCACCATCACCACCACGACATCCCGCGTGGCTGCGCGCTGCGCGATGTCGAGACCGGCGGCCAGAGCATGGCCTGCTTCGAGCGAGATCAGAATGCCCTCGCGTGCCGCGAGATGCTTCACGGCATCTTTCGCAGAAGCATCGCCCACGCGCGCCAGGGTCACCCGGCCGCGTGTCACCAGATCGGCGAGTTCCGGCGCCGAACCGGGATAGGTGAGACCGGGCGCGATCGATGCCGTCTTCTCGATATTGCCGTTGTCGTCGGCGAGGATCAGCGTCTCGGCACCGTGAAGAATGCCGCGACGGCCCTGCGAGAGGCGCGCGGCATGCGGTCCCTTGCCGCTGCCACCTGCCTCGACGGCCACAAGCCGGATGCGCGGATCGTCGATGAAAGCCTTGAACAGACCCAGCGTCGACGCGCCGCCGCCCACCGCCGACACAACGGCCTGGGGCGCCAACCCTGCATCGAGAAGCTGCAGCCGCGCTTCGCGGCCGACCACGGCCTCGAAAGCGGCAACCATGGTCGGGAATGGATGCGGTCCGATTGGCCCGCCGGCGACATAGGCCGTCGTATCCGCCACGCTCATCCAATACCGGAAGGCCGCGCTCATGGCGGCATGCAAGGTGGCCTCACGGTCGTCGACCACCGAGACCTCGCCGCCGAAGGCGGCGATG
>CAZNZI010000198.1:0-2545 GCA_964577475.1 uncultured Rhodospirillaceae bacterium | reverse complement strand
CGCGTCTTTCACTGGCGCATCGTGGGCGCACTCTACGCGCTGGTCCTGCTCACCATCGCCTATGGGACGATCGTTGCGCACAATGCCAATCTGGGTCTGATGGCGATTGCGGTGATCGACGTCATCCTGTTCGGCCTCAATACGCGCGACCTGCTGACCAATTTCCGCGACCGCGGCCGCGCCCATGTCGTTCAGGCGGGCGCGATGGCGATCTATGTCGTGACCCTGGCGATCTGGGGCGTGTCGCTGGCGATGGCACCGCCGACGCCTGTTGTGGTGGTTCACTACGGCGATGCCGTCTCCACCACCGTCCTGGCCGCCAACTGCTTCGCAGCCGCGTTCGGGGCCATCAATTACCTGCTGATCTGCAACGACGAGTTCAATACGCGCCTGCAGACCTTGGTGAGCACCGATCCGCTGACCAACATCGCCAACCGGCGCCGGCTGATGGAGCACGGCGCCGCGGAAGTGGCGCGCGCCCAGCGCTATGGCCACGAGCTGAGCGTGGTGATGATCGACCTCGACCATTTCAAGAAGCTCAACGACACCCACGGCCATGCGGCCGGCGATCAGGCGCTCTGCGAGACGGCGCGGGCCTGCGTCGCGGCGCTGCGCGACATCGACCTTGTGGCGCGGGCCGGCGGCGAGGAGTTTGCGGTTCTGTTGCCGCAGACGCCGCTCGTGCAGGGGCTGGAAGTCGCCGAGCGCCTGCGCCAGGCGATCGCCGCCGTCACCCTGCACTGGAACGGCATGCCCATCCGCCTGACGGCCAGCCTGGGCGTGGCCGAGCTGCATCCCGAGGACCTATCGCTCGATCCGGTCATCGGGCGCGCCGACCGCGCGCTTTACCGCTCCAAGGCCGACGGACGCAACCGGGTCAGCCATGAAGTGATCGACACGGGCATGCCTGCTATGGTGAACCCGCCGGTCTAGAGTTCGCGGCCGATTGCAATCGCGCCGGCCGCCGTGCCTGCCGGCTGCGGAGGGGTCGACATCATGGACGTCAAACCGCTCTTCTCGGCGTTGAACGCGGCCATCCTGCTGGGCGCCGCCTTCAGCTTCCTGATCGTCGGCCTGCGCTATCCCCAGTCGATCAAACGAGCCCTGGGCTTTCATGCCTTCGCCAATGTCGCCGTTGCCCTCGGGGCGTCGACGGATTTCCTGCTGTTTGCCCTGCCGCAGGATATTTTGCAGATCGCCGGCCTTTGCCTCTCAGGCCTCGGGACACCGCTCTACTACCTGTCCTATCGCTGCCTGCAGGAGCGGACCTACCACTTGCGGATGGTGGCTGCGGTTTACGTCGTGTTCGCCGCTGCCGTCGTCGTTGCGTACACCGTGATCGGCAATGCCTATCTCGGCGTCGTCGCCATCAGCATCCTCGACATGATCCTGTTCGCGCTGGCCGCGCGCGACGTGCTCGTCAATCTCCGCGGGCGTGGGCGTGCCCATCTGATCCAGGGTATCGGACTTTGCGTGTTCGTCGTGATGGTGGGCATCTGGGGCGGCAGCTTCTTTTTCATGCCGCCCGCTCCGGTGGTCACGATCGCCTATGGCGGCGGGCTCGCGGTCGGGCTGGCCGGATATTGTTTCTCCTCGGCCTTCGGCGGCATGAATTTCCTCCTGATGTGCAACGACGAGTTCAACATGCGGCTGCAGGTTCTCGTCGGGACCGATCCGCTGACGGGGGTGGCCAACCGGCGCAAGCTGATGGAGCGCGGCGAGGCCGAAGTGGCGCGGGCGCACCGCTACCAGTATCCGCTCACCGTGGTCATGATCGACCTCGATCACTTCAAGGCGCTGAACGACACCTTCGGCCATGCCGCCGGCGATCACGCGCTGCGCGAGGCGGCGAAGGTGTGTGTGACCACCTTGCGCGATATCGACCTGGTCGCCCGCGCGGGCGGCGAGGAATTCGCCGCCCTGTTGCCCCAGACGCCCCTGGTCCAGGGACTCGAGGCGGCCGAGCGCCTGCGCCCGGCGATCGCCGATCTCAGGCTCCGATGGGGCAGCGCGCCGGTTCCGCTGACTGCCAGTTTCGGTGTGGCGGAGCTTCATTTGGAGGATGCCTCGGTCGACCAGGTGATCGACCGCGCCGACCGCGCGCTCTACCGGTCCAAGGCTGATGGCAGGAACCGGGTCAGCCACGAAATGCCGGAAACTGCTGAGCTTTTGGACGCCACCGGTCATGCCTAGGCGAAAGCAGCCTCAAAATGGCTACGTAACATTCTGATATTGTTACAGGAATAGGTACTTAACCCACCCCCTGCCAATGGTTGACTCGCCGGGGACAAGCCTTTATACAACCACCCTTCCAATCGCCTTTAGCCGTTGCGGAGCAGTATCGTGAAGCGCACCTATCAACCGTCCAAGATCGTCCGCGCCCGCCGCCACGGCTTCCGGTCCCGCATGGCCACCGACGGGGGCCGCCGCGTGCTGTCCGCCCGTCGCGCCAAGGGCCGTAAGCGCCTCTCCGCCTGATCTTGAGCCGCGCCCCCCTCGGTCGGCTCAAACGCCGCGCCGAGTTCCTGCGCATTGCCGCTCAGGG
>CAZNZI010000197.1:0-6306 GCA_964577475.1 uncultured Rhodospirillaceae bacterium | reverse complement strand
CGGCCCGGCGCGCGCGACTTCCTCAAGGACCAGCGCGCCAGCGAAGTCGGCGACATCATCACCGTCGAGGTGTCGATGGCCGACACCGCGACGCTCAACAACAATACCAAGTCGGTTTCGGCCAATTCCGATGCGGCCAATTCCGACTTCGTGTTCCTGGGCCTCGAGAACAGCCTGCACAAGGTTCTGCCCAGCAGCGTGAGCCCCTCGAACCTCTTCAATTTCGGCTCGACCAGCACCGTCAACGGCACCGGCAGCCTGACGCGCAATGAAACCGTCACGGTCAATGTCGCTGCGATGGTCACGCAGAAACTGCCCAACGGGAACCTCGTCATCTCCGGTTCGCAAGAGCTGCGGGTGAACGCGGAACTGCGTCAGATTGCCATCAAGGGCATCATCCGGCCGCAGGACATCGCGTCGGGCAACACGATCCAATCGGATCAGATTGCCGAGGCGCGGATCATCTATGGCGGTCGCGGCACCCTGTCCGATGCGCAGCAAGCGCGTTGGGGCCAGCAGCTTTGGGATACGATCTCGCCGTTCTGAGTTCAGGCGGCAGAGACGAAAAAGGGCGGTTCCCAGTGGAACCGCCCTTTCCTTTTCAGCCTGGGCCTTACTGGCCCAAATCCGGGCCTATTCCTCGCGATGCGTGCGTTCCAGGCGCTCGTGGCGCTCCTGGGCCTCGATCGACAAGGTGGCGATGGGACGGGCATCGAGCCGGCGGACGCCGATCGGCTCGTTGGTTTCCTCGCAATACCCGTAGCTGCCATCGTCGATCCGGCCAAGCGCCGCATCGATCTTGGAGATCAGCTTGCGGGCGCGGTCGCGGGTGCGCAGTTCCAGCGCCCGGTCAGCCTCGGCCTGGGCGCGGTCGGCGATATCGGCTTCCTGCAGACCACCTTCCTGCAGATGGGCCAGGGTCTCGTCGGCTTCTTTCAGGAGTTCGGCACGCCAGCGAATCAGCTTCTGCCGGAAGTACTCGCGCTGAAAGTCATTCATAAAATCTTCGTCATCGGACGGACGGTAATCGGGCGGCAGCGTAACGGTCATTCTCTCTCCGCAACTCCGGGACCAGTCGCGCGGGAATATACGGACGGGACCTCGGCCAAGCAAGGGCTGTATGCGTCCCCGGCCAAATGGGCAAAAAGCCTGAAAATAAAGGATCTTTGTTACACGCCGGCCTAGGTCGGGCGGCGCGACAGCTTCGCCAGTTCGACCTCGGCCCGAAGCTCGATTTCGTCCAGCACGGCGGCCAGGCGCGGGTCGGCCACCTTGTCGCGGCGGGCACGGACCATCTGGGCCAGTTGGATCAGCCGGTCCTTGGGGACGACCCCCACCAGCAGGGCATGCCGCAGTTCGTCGAGCCGGTCGAGGATATCCTCGCCACGGCGGAGCATGCGCTTGCGCACATCCTCCTCGACATCGCCCCCGACCGCCTGCGCCGCCAGAAGGGCATCGACGTTCGCCACCGCCGCCGGCGCATCCACCGCGGCGGGTCCTTCGACAGTCTCGGGCCCTCCGCCAAGTTCCTTGGCGAAGCCGTCCGTCGCTGCCTTGTCGGTCTTGCCCGTCTTCCGGATCTGGGACGGACCGGCCGAGTTTCCGGGGCCGGAAACTTTCATCTTTGGGGCGAACCTGCGTCCATTGATCTGGGCGTGAGTTTATACCGCGGCGCAATGTGTTGAAAGCGCCAAGAGCCTGCAAAACCATCGAAACAGGCGGAAGAAATTGCCGAGCAAGAGGCGCGGATTGCCGGTGCGGCAAGCGTCCGCACATGCCGGAAACCCCCATTTTCAGCGGGTTTCCGCACTGTTTCGGTGATGGCACGGGGTTCGCATTGCTGGGTCCGGAAATACCCTCACTGCGCCCGAAGCGCGGCGAGGATCAGGAGAGAGCAATGATCCGGGTCCGTCTTTCCAGCCTTTCGTTCCAACGCCTGCTGGCGGCGCTTGTCCTGTGCGCGCTGGCATTGACCGCGCAGCCGGCCCATGCCGTGTCGCGCATCAAGGATGTCGGCGACTTCGAAGGCGTCCGCGACAACCTCCTCGTCGGTTACGGCCTGGTGGTCGGTCTGCCGAACACCGGCGACAACGTGCAGAACGACGCTTACACCCGCGCGTCCTTGATGGGCATGTTGGAGCGCCTGGGCATTTTCACCCGTGACCAGACGCAACAGATCCTGCCCAAGAACATCGCCTCGGTGATGGTCACGGCCAAACTGGCCGCCTTCTCGCGCCCGGGCAGCACGATCGACGTGCAGGTCAGCGCGCTGGGCGACGCCACCAGCCTGGTCGGCGGCACTCTCCTCGTGACCCCGCTGGTCGCCGCCGACGGCGACGTCTATGCGGTGGCCCAGGGCCAGCTCACCACAGGCGGCTACTCCGCTTCGGGTCAGGGCGGCTCGGTGCAGAAAGCGATCCCGACCTCAGGCCGTATCGCCAATGGCGGCATCGTCGAACGCGAAGTCTCCTTCGACATGTCGAAGATGCAGGCCGTCTATCTCCAGTTGCGCAATCCCGACTTCACCACCGCGCGGCGCGTGTCGCAGGCGATCAACGCCTTCCTGGGCACCGAAGCGGCCGCCCCGACCGATCCCTCGAATGTCCGCATCACCGTGCCGCAGCGCTACAAGGGCAACACGGTCGCGCTGATCACCGATGTCGAGCAATTGGCGGTGGAACCCGATTCGACCGCGAAGGTCGTGATCGACGAACACACCGGCACGATCGTGATCGGCGACAATGTACGCATCAGCCCGGTGGCGATCGCCCAGGGCAACCTGACGATCCGCATCACCGAGACGCCCCAGGTGTCCCAGCCCGCGCCCTTCTCGACGACCGGCACCACCACCACGGTCGCACGCACCGACATCCAGGTCGACGAAGGCCAGCAGAACAAGCTGGCCGTGCTGCAGCCCGGCGTGACCTTGCAGGAGCTGGTGAACGGGTTGAACGCGCTCGGCATCGGTCCGCGCGACCTCTTGACGATCCTGCAGGCGGTCAAGACCGCCGGCGCACTGCAAGCCGAAATCCAGGTGATGTGATCATGGACGCAGGTCTGAATTCCCTTATCGGCGGCGCCAATCTTTCGCTCTCGAACGGCAAGAAGACGCCGACCGTCAGCGGCGGCGTCAACATCGCCGGAGCCAAGAAGGCGGCCCAGGACTTCGAAACGTTCTTCGCCGGCCAGGTGCTCGAGCAGATGTTCTCGAACGTCAAGACCGACGGCATGTTCGGCGGCGGCCACGGCGAAGAGATGTTCCGCTCGCTGCTGCTCGACTCCTACGCCAAGAAGATCGGCCAGAGCGGCAGCTTCGGCATCGCCGACCAGGTCATGAAATCCCTGCTGGCGCAGCAGGAGGTGGCATCGTGAAGCCGCTGCCCAAGCCGCCCGGCAAGCTGCCGCCGCGTGGCGGCCCGATGTCGCCGCCGCCCGCACGTCCCGGTCTGCCGCCAATGCCGGGGCAGGCTTCGGCCGCACCCGCGTCGGCGCCTGCGCGTCCGGGTGTGACCGGACTGCCACCCCGCGCGGGGCTCGCCCGTCCCGGTATCAACACCGGTGCGGCGCCGGCCGTTCAGGCCCCGCCCCTGCCGGGCAGCCCGTCGGGCGTCGCCCGGACTGCGAAGATCGCGGCCGCCGGTGCGACGGGAACCGTCAGCGCCGTGATCGAGGCCGTGCGGCTGGTCGACGACGTACTGACCGAAGAGAATCTGGTTCTGCGCCGCCACGATGCGCGCGCCGCCGCGGCACTGCAGGAACGCAAGCAGGCCGCGACGCGGCTCTATCACGAACGCATGCGCATTTTCGCCCGCGATACCGAAGCGGCACGATCGATGAAGCCCGAAGAGAAGGCTGAACTGATTGCCCTGGCCCAGGGGCTCGACCAGCGCGTGCGCGAAAACGCGATCCTGCTGAAGGCGACGATGGATTCGATCGACCGCCTGTTCGCCGCCATCAACACCGCAGCCAAGCAGAAGGTGGAAAAGGAACTCGCCTATTCGCGCGGCGCGATCGTCGCGCCCTCGAGCCATCCCGGCGCGGCTTCCGTGGCCTTCAACCGGACCGTCTGAGGACCCGCGCGATGGCCATCAATCTCGCCCTCAATTCCGCACTGAGCGGCCTTCTGGCCTCGCAACAGGCGTTGGATGTCATCTCCAACAACCTGTCGAATATCAATACGCCCGGCTATTCCAAGAAGACGATCAATCTCGAAGAGCGGGTGCTGGCCGGTCAGGGTGCCGGCGTTCAGATTTCGCAGATCACGCGCGCCGTCGACGACGCGCTGCAAACCAGCCTGCGCTCGGCCACGGGCACGCTGAACTCGCTGCAGCAGATCAACCAGTTCAATCCCCAGATCCAGAACATGTTCGGCACTGTCGGCAGCGGATCGTCGATTTCCGACCTGCTGCAGGGCCTGGGCAATGCCTTCAGCTCCGTCGCCAACAATCCGAGCGGTACGCCCTCGATGGCGGTGCAGGCCGCGTCGAACGTGACCAACGACCTCCAGTCGATGAGCACGAACATCCAGGCCTTGCGCGAGAAGGCCGATCAGAACATCGGCTCGACGGTCGATCAGGTCAACACGATCCTGCAGAACATCTCGACCCTGAATTCGCAGATCTCGGGCAATTCGGCGGCCGGCATCGACGTTTCGGAATTGCAGGACCAGCGCGACCAGCAGCTCAACACCCTCTCGCAATACATGAACTTCACCACCTTTTCCCGGGGTGACGGTTCGATCTCGGTCTATACGCCCCAGGGCGTGCCCCTGGTGGACGGCTCGGCCCAGACCCTGAGCCACAGCACCGCGAGCGTCACCCAGGCGCAGATGACGCTCGAAGGCGGCGAACTCAACGGTGTCGCCATCAGCGGCCCCAATATCACCGGCGGCAGCATCGACATCACCAGCCAGATCACCGGCGGCCAGCTGTACGGTCTCTTGCAGATGCGCGACGTGTCGCTGACCAACATCCAGTCGCAAGTCGACACGATGGCGCAGGCCCTGCAAAAAGGGCTGAACCAGATCAACAACCGGGGCACCTCGTGGCCGGACGGCGGCCAGAGCTTCACCGGCTCGACGGTGTTCCTCAATCCCGCCACCCAGAACATCTCGCTGGCGAGCGGCGACACGGCCGTGACCCTGTTCAACGGCGACGGCAGCCAGAAGGCCAGTACTTCGCTGTCGTTGGTCATGAAACAGTATCTGCAGTCGACCGGCGTGCCCGCGTCCAACTCCTGGACGATCGACCAGGTGGCTGGCGGATTGAACACCTGGCTCAACACGCAATTCGGGACCAGCGGCAGCACCTATGCGTCGGTCCTGCCCTCAGGCCAGTTCTCGATCGAGCTGCCGCAGACCTCATCGACCACGATCGGCTTCCGCGACGAACACACCAGCACGTATCAGTCGCAGGTCAGCGCTGATCCCAGCCAGGCGCTCGGCTTCTCGGGCCCGCTGACGCTACGCGATACGACGGGTGCGGCCTATTCGGTGACGGTCGTGCCGTCGGACACCTTGACGACGATCCAGTCGAAATTCGCGCAGCTCACCGGCATCACGGCGACGCTGGTCCCCAACGCCGCGCAGTCGGGCGACTATCTCCAGGTCACCAATGCCGCCGGCAACGACATGTATATCGACCCGGACATTTCGGGCGGCAATATCCAAAGCGGGCTGGGCCTGATCCCGTCGGGTTCGAATGACGCCGAAGACGTGTCGATCAATTACGACGCCGACTCGTTGTCGACCAATTTCACCAGCAACACCTATGCGACAGGCGCGTCGGTACCGGGCATTTCGGGCGTTCTGACCTTCTCCGACCAGACCGGTCAGTTGGCACAGCTCACCATGAACCCCGCCTGGAGCCTCAACACGATCGCCAACAACATCAATTCGGCGGCGAGCGGCAAGCTGACCGCCAGCGTGATCACCGTGGGCAACCAGGTGGCGCTGAGTGTGGTGGACGTGGCCGGCAACCAGATGAGCGTCAATACGACGCCCTACACCGTGCAGTCGGTCAACGCCTTCACCGCCACGGCCGGCAATACGATGACCGCGACGGTCAACGGCACGACCTATACGTCGGACGTGGAGACGGGCGGCGACACGCTGCAGTCGCTGGCCGACGAGATCAACAATCCGCTGGGCCCCTTCTCGGGCGCGGGCCTGCTGGCCACGGTCGACTCGACCAATACCTATCTGTCGATCGTCAGCACCACCGGGCAGCCGGTCACCTACAACGGCACCATGGCGACCCAGCTCGGCCTGGTCACCAATCCGGCGACGGCGCTTGGCCTGAAGGGCAC
>CAZNZI010000196.1:0-14511 GCA_964577475.1 uncultured Rhodospirillaceae bacterium | reverse complement strand
ATCCTCGGAGGCGATCACCGCGCGTGGCAGGTCCTTGTCGATCGATCGCAGCGGCACCCAATGCCGGTCGATCTTTCCCTCCAGCGGATAGCGGATCAGCATCAAAGGTGTGAGCGGCGGATCGATCCAGCGATAGAGGATGATCAGCAGCAGCCAGAGGGCGACAATGGCGGCAACGAGTTTGAGCGCGAGCCGCAGCGCCCGTCTTATGGTCGTTCGAGTCAGGATACCCCTCTTCCGTCGTCCCGCCCATCACTGCCGGGCCATAAAGGCCGACAATGGACGATCAGTGACGGAAAAGAGTGGCGATGAAAAGGCGAGAGATCAGGCCGCCGGCTTAGACATGCACCGGCCAGCCGTCGCTGCCCTTGAACAGGTCTGCGTGCAGTTCCGCTTCGGCCTGGTCGAGCTTCTGCTGCAGCTCGCGGCGCTTAACCTCGTTGGCCTCCTCGGCAACCATCTGCCGGAACCAAGCGATGTTCGTCAGCTTCAACCACGCGGTCATGACCTGAACCAGTCCCTCAAAACGATGGCGATCGTGTCGAGGAAAAGAATACGGATCAGTGCTGAACGAATCGCTAAGCGGGCTGACACATATTGACATATGGCGCGGCGATCGCGCGCGAGCGGCTAGCCGCGATAAGGACCGATTCCCAAGTCTTTTTCGATCTGTCGCACCCAGTCAATCACGGCCGGCCAATCGGCAAGATCGAAACCTGCCTCATCGGCCATGCGCGTATAGGCGACCAGCGCGATATCGGCGAGCGTCAGGTGCTCGGCGACGAAATAGAGCCGGTTGTCGAGGTGATCGTTCATCACCGTTAGCGCGCGCTCGCACTTCCCTTTCAGATTGGGATCGAGCCTGTCTTCGGGCGTCTTCAGGAACGTGAGGTGAAAGCGGCGCACGGCGAGCGCGGTCTCATGGCTGTACTGTTCCCAGAACATCCACTGGTCCATCAGCGCGCGGTCGAAGCGATCCTGCGGGATCAAGTCCGATCCTTCGGCCAGGAAGCGGATGATCGCGTTCGACTGCGACAGCGTCCGCCCGTCCGGCAACACGATCAGCGGCACCTGCCCGGCCGGGTTGAGTCGCAGGAATGCCGGCGTGCGCGTCTCGGCCTTCACCACGCTGGTCTCGATCCATTTGTAGGCGATGCCAAGCCGGTCGCAGACGAAGCGCACCTTGCCGCAATTGCCGGAGATCGAGTCTCCGTAGATCGTAATCTGTCCGAGCTGCATGGGCGTCGTCTAGCTGCCGATCTTGCGCGTCCAATCGCGCAGCGAGAGCAGCAGCTGGCCGATGAAGGTCTTGGTGGCCTCGTCGGTCAGGTTGCCTTCAGTGTCGAATTTGTGCTGCGCGTTGCCGATGAAGACTTCCGGCTTGTTGACCGGATGCATGTCGAGAAACACACAGGTCTGGCGCAGATGGTACTGCACGCGCGCGGTGCCCAGCGGCCCGCCGGACGCACCCATGATGCCGGCTGCCTTGCCGGCGAAGCCCTTGTTGGGGTCGCGCGAGAACCAGTCGATCGCGTTCTTCAGCCCGCCCGGGATCGAGAAATTGTACTCGGGGGTGACGAACAGGATCGCATTGGCCCCCGTCACCTTGGCGATCAGGTCGGCGACGACAGGCGGCGGCGGAACCGCGGTATCGGCGTTGTAGATCGGGATCGGGGCGATATCGAAGGTCTCGATCGTCATCCCCTCGGGTACGAGGCCGACCGCCGCGCGCAAGGCGGCGCGGTTGAAAGATCCAGCCCCCAAACTGCCGGCGATCCCAAGGACGCGGATCGGCCGGCCGGTGCTCTCGCTCATCCCTGTACCCACTCGCCTGTACCCATTGGCAGGTCAACTCACTGATATACCTTAGGCTTAGCCGACCGCGAAAATCCTGACAAGAAGCCGGCGGCTTCATGCGTCGTTAAACGCCGATAAGCCCGATTCTGTTGCCACTCCAAGGGCAAACTGGTAGGTTCCGCGCCTGTTTTTCCCGCCTTTTCGGAATTCCCCATGAAGATCAACGCGAACCTGATCCGTCCCGGCAATATCCTTGAGCACAACAACAAGCAATGGGTCGTGCTCAAGATCCAGCTGATCCAGCCCGGCAAGGGCGGCGCCTTCATTGCCGTCGACATGCGCGACGTGCGCACCGGCATCAAGACCAACGAGCGCTGGCGGACGGCCGATACGGTCGAGCGGCTGCAGGCCGAGGAACGCGATTGCACCTATCTGTTCGGCGATGCCGAAACCCTGACCTTCATGGATGCCGAATCCTTCGAGCAGTTCACCCTGCCGCGCGACGTGGTTGGTGACCCGGCCGCCTTCCTGCAGGACGGCATGAAATGCATCGTCGACCTGATCGAGGGTTCGCCAATTTCCGTCACCCTGCCCGACAAGGTGGTCATGGAAGTGGTCGAGGCCGATCCGGTCGTGAAGGGCCAGACCGCCGCGTCGTCGTACAAGCCGGGGATACTCGAAAACGGCGTGCGAGTCATGATCCCGCCCTTCATCGAGACCGGCACCAAGATCGTCGTCAACACCGCCGACTCGACTTACGTGGAACGCGCAAAGTAAGCGCGCCCCCTGTGCCTGCTCAAATCTCGCCGCTGATCAGCGTGATGACCGGCGCCGCCCGCAAGGCGGCGAAGGGCCTGCTGCGCGATTTCGGCGAGGTGGAGCAGCTTCAGGTTTCCAAGAAAGGACCGTCGGATTTCGTCTCGGCCGCCGATCATCGCGTCGAGGCATCGTTGCTGCGCGAACTGCGCAAGGCGCGGCCGGCCTACGGGTTCCTGTTCGAGGAACAGGGCGCGCAGCCGGGCGAAGACAAGGGCAATCTGTGGGTGATCGATCCGCTGGACGGCACCACTAACTTTCTGCACGGCATCCCGCATTTCTGCATCTCGATCGGTCTCTTGCGCGACGGCCAGCCTTTTGCCGGCGTGATCTATCATCCAATCTCCGACGAGATGTATTGGGCCGAGGCCGGACAGGGCGCCTGGATGAACAACAATCGCCTGCGCGTCTCGGCGCGCCGGACCATGGAAGATTGCGTGTTCGGCACAGGCTTCCCCTATAAGGGCCGTCCGACCATGGGCCTGGCGATGCGGCAGGTCGAACCGGTGCTGAAGGAATGCGCGGGCATCCGCCGGATGGGCGCGGCCGCCTTGGACCTCGCCTATGTCGCCGCCGGGCGCTTCGATGGGTTCTGGGAATTGGACCTGAAACCGTGGGATATTTGCGCGGGCATCGTGCTGGTACGCGAAGCCGGCGGTCTGGTGACCGAGATTTACGGCAACCAGGATGTGATGACCTCGGGGAACATCCTGGCCGCCAATGAACATCAACACGGACCGCTGGGAGCGATCATCCGCGCGGTCACCTGACGACGTCTGGTATCGGGGGGATGATATGGGGAAACCTCAAGGTGCGGTCCTCAACAAGTCCGGCCATTATGGATTCTATCTCACGCTGACTTTGCGCCGCGGCGCGCCTCTGGGCGCCGTGCGCAAGGCGTGTGCGGGACTGCCGGCACTGACAGCCGCAGTCGCCAAGCAGATGGGTGAGAAGAAGCTCTACAGCGCCGTCGCCTTCGGCCCGCGCGCTTGGCCGAAGCTGTTCAAGTCGGCTGCGCCCGTCGGCCTCGTGCCCTTCCGCGCGATCAAGGACGGGCCACGCGAAATGCCCGCCACGCCCGGCGACATCTTCGTCCACATCCACTCCGAGCATCACTACGCCAACTTCCATCTGGCGCGGCTGTTCATGGCGCAAGTGCGCAAGGCCACCAATCTCGTCGAAGAGATCCACGGCTTCCGCAATTTCGAGGAGCGCGATTTGATCGGCTTCGTCGACGGGACCGAAAATCCGACCGGCACCGACCGTGTCGAGGCCGTGATCGTCGGCCGCGAGGACAAGGAATTTGCCGGCGGCAGTTACATGAGCGTGCAGCGCTTCGTGCACAATCTCGATCTGTGGGAGCGCCAGGCGGTCAAGAAGCAAGAGAACACCGTCGGCCGCACGAAGGCGACCAATATCGAAATGGAAGACGGCGTGAAGCCCGAGACTGCCCATATCGCCCGCGTGGTGATGGAAGAGAACGGCAAGGAACTGGAAATCCTGCGCCAGGGCCTGCCCTACGGCACCACCGGCGAGGCAGGGATTAATTTCATCGCCTATGTGCGCAACCCGGCGATCTATCGCCGCATGCTGGGCCGGATGATGCACCCCGATGCCCATGGTCATTACGATCACCTGCTCAACTTCACCAAGCCGGTGACCGGCACCAATTATTTCGCTCCCTCGCTTGAGGTTCTGAAGCGGCTCGGATAGCCGGTTTGACCTCGATCAAGGGCATACAATTGGCTTTGCCGTAAACGATTGCCCTGACTTTTACTGCGAGATAGTGTGCCCCCCTTGTCTCGTCCCAGGCCGCCTGGGTAGCGGGTCATTGCACCGGCACTGACCGCGGAAAGATCGGAGGAAAACCATGACCGTTCGCGTTGCCATTAACGGATTCGGCCGTATCGGCCGCCTTGTCATGCGCGCCATCGCCGAGTCGAAGCGCAACGATATCGAAGTGGTTGGCATCAACGACCTGGGCTCGCCCGACGCCAACGCGCATCTGCTGCGGCACGATTCGGTCCACGGCAATTTCCCCGGTGATATTTCTGTGAGCGGCGACAAGATGACCGTCGGCGGCCATGCCGCGAAGGTCACCGCCGAGAAGGATCCGACCAAGCTGCCGTGGAAGGACCTCGCCGTCGACGTCGCGCTGGAGTGCACCGGCATCTTCACGAGCAAGGAAAAGGCCTCGATGCACCTCACGGCCGGCGCCAAGCGCGTGCTGATCTCCGCGCCTGCCGACGGCGCCGAACTGACGGTCGTCTACGGCGTGAACCACCAGCTGCTGAAGCCCGAGCACAAGATCATCTCGAACGGCTCGTGCACCACCAACTGCCTGGCTCCGGTCGCGAAGGTGCTGAACGACCTCTGCGGCATCGAACACGGCTTCATGACGACCATCCATTCCTACACCGGCGACCAGAGCACGGTGGACACTCTGCACAAGGATCTGCGCCGCGCCCGCGCCTCGGCGCTGTCGATGATCCCGACCTCGACCGGCGCCGCGAAAGCGATCGGCCTGGTCATCCCCGAACTGGCCGGCAAGCTGGACGGCACGGCGATCCGCGTGCCGACACCGAACGTTTCACTGGTCGATCTCAAGGTCGTCGCCAAGCGCAAGGTGACTGCCGAAGAGATCAATAACGCGATGAGCGCGGCCGCCGCCAACGGGCCGCTCAAGGGTGTTCTCGCCGCGACCAAGGAAGAACTGGTCTCGGTTGACTTCAACCACAACCCGGCCTCGTCCACCTTCGACCTGACAGGAACCAAAGTGATCGACGGTACCTTCGTGCGCGTGATGTCCTGGTACGACAACGAGTGGGGCTTCTCCAACCGTATGGGCGACGTCGCAGTACTCGTCGGTAAGCTCTAAGCGGAGGGCTGACGATGGCGTTCCGCACGCTCGATGCGCTGAACCCCGCGGGCAAGCGGGTGGTGGTGCGCTCCGACCTCAACGTCCCGGTGAAGGACGGCAAGGTCACCGACACCACGCGCATCGATCGTTCCGCGGAAACGCTGAAGGAACTGGCCGATAAGGGGGGCCGCGTCATCGTGGTCACCCATTTTGGCCGGCCCAAGGGCCACGAAGCCAAATACAGCCAGAAGCTGCTCGTGGAGCCGCTGGCCAAGGCGCTGGGCCGCCCCGTGGCTTGGGTTGACGATGTGATCGGCCCCGAGGCCGAGAAGGCCGCCGCCGCTCTCAAGGACGGCCAGGTCCTGCTGACCGAGAACGTTCGCTTCCATGCGGGCGAGGAAGGCAACGACGCCGACTTCGCCAAACAGCTTGCCAAGCTGGGCGACGTTTACGTCAATGATGCGTTTGCTACCGCCCACCGCGCGCACGCTTCGACCGCGACCATTGCCAAGTTCCTGCCCGCCTATGCCGGGCGCCTGATGCAGGCCGAGTTGGAGGCGCTGGGCAAGGCACTCGACCAGCCCGCGCGGCCGGTCGTCGCGATTGTCGGCGGCTCGAAGATTTCGACCAAACTCGACCTGCTTGGCAATCTGATCAGCCGGGTCGATGTGCTGGTGATCGGCGGCGGCATGGCCAACACATTCCTCTTCGCCCAGGGCACTGCCGTCGGCGCCTCGCTCTGCGAGAAGGACATGGCCGACACGGCCCGCGAAATCCTCGCCAAGGCCAAGGCGACCGGCCGGCGCATCCTCTTGCCTGAGGATGCCGTGGTGGCCGCCAAGCTGGAAGCGGGCGTGGCAAGCAAGACCGTGTCGATCAATGCGGTTCCAGCCGACCAGATGATCCTCGATATCGGACCGGCCACCGCCAAACTGGTGGGCGCCGCCCTGGAAACCGCACATACGCTGGTGTGGAATGGCCCGGTCGGGGCCTTCGAGACCGTCCCTTTCGACGCGGCGACCACAGCCATCGCCAAGGATGCAGCCCGGCTGACCAAGGCAGGAAAGTTGCTGACGGTGGCGGGCGGCGGCGATACGGTGTCGGCGCTGGCGCATGCGGGGGTCGAGGACGACTTTTCCTACATCTCCACCGCCGGGGGCGCCTTCCTGGAATGGCTTGAGGGCAAAGAGTTGCCGGGCGTCGCGGCACTGCGCGGCTGATACGGACCTCCGGCTGAGACCGGACAGGGGACGGCGTCCGGCGATGTCCGGTTGCCGTAGGTGGATCGGGGACGATGTCCAAGCCTTTTGACAGACGCTGGTTGATCGTCGTCGTCGCCATTCTTTTGGGCGCCGGTTTCGTCACCACCGCCCTGCTCAGCTTCTCGGTCTCCCGCAACGCGCTGCGCGGCGCCATCATTCTCAACGAACTGCCGCTGACCTCCGACAATATCTACGCCGAAATCCGCAAAGACCTGACCAGCCCGATCCTGGTTTCGTCGATGATGGCCAACGACACCTTCGTGCGCGACTGGATTCTCGGCGGCGAGCAGGACGTCAACCAGATCAGCAAATATCTGGCCGCGGTGAAGGACCGCTACGGCGCCGTTTCGGCCTTCCTGATCTCGGACAAGACGCGCAACTACTACTTTCCCGGCGGCATCCTCAAAACGATGGATGAGCACGATTGGCGCGACGCCTGGTATTTCCGCGTCCAGAAGATGGAAACGCCCTACGAAGTCAATGTCGACTTCGACATGGCCAACAACGACGCCTGGACGATCTTCATCAACCACCGCACCTTCGACTATTCAGGCAAGTTCATCGGCGCGACCGGCGTCGGTCTCACCTTCAACACGGTAAGCGCGCTGATCGACCAGTACGAGAAGCGCTATCAGCGGCGCATCTACTTCGTCGACAAGACCGGCCGCGTCGTTCTGGCCGGGCATGACGCGCCTTCAGCCGGAAAGGACATCCATGCGGTATCGGGGCTGAAGGACATCGCCGACAAGGTGCTCGCCGCCGACAAGGGTTCCTACGACTATCCGGGCGATCAGCAGACGCATCTGCTCAACACCCGCTTCCTGCCGGAGATCAACTGGTACGTCTTCGTCGAGCGCATCGAGGACGAAGCCATCGCCGGTGTGCGCGATCAGCTGTTCATCAACCTCGCTATTGCCTTGGCCGTGACCGTGATCGTCGTCGTCCTGGTGGGCGGCACCATCATCTGGTACCAGCGCGGGCTCGAGAAAAAGGCGCAGACCGACAAGCTGACCGGGCTGGTCAACCGCCAAGCCTTCGATCTGCTGCTCGATCAGGGTATCAAGCAAGCGCAGCGCACCCGCACGCCGCTCTCACTGATGATGCTCGACATCGACCACTTCAAGGCGATCAACGACAGGTTCGGTCACTTGACCGGCGACAAGGTGATTCAGGCCGTGGCTCAGGCCACATCGACCAACCTGCGTAAATCCGACGTGGTGTGTCGGTGGGGTGGCGAAGAATTCCTGGTCATGCTGACCAATTGCGACCGTGACGCCGCGTTCACCCTGGCTGAAAAAGTCCGCACCCAGGTCGAGCAAGTCGCCACCGAGGGACTGAGTGCGGTCAAGATCACCGTGAGTCTCGGCACGACCGAACTGCTCAACATCGATACCGAGAACACCTTGATCGCGCGCGCCGACGAAGCGCTCTACGAAGCCAAGCGCACAGGCCGCAACCGGACCGTGCTCGCCTAATTCTGAGCGCTCGCGCCTAAATTCTCACAGGTTTTACTTGAAGCACGAAAATAGGCGCATCATATGCGCTCTGTTTTCATCGGCCTGACCCAAAATACAGTTACCCCATGAGCAATAGAGTGTCGCTCTCTATTGCAATATAGAGACGTCGACAGGACGACAAGTGGGGGCAAGCCATGAATGTCGCTTCACGCGCCATAGGCGCGATTCTCGCATCGGTGCTGTTGGTCGGGTGTACGTCGACGGCGCCGGAAAAGCCGAAACGGGAAGCCAAGGCACCGCTGTTTTCGTGCTACCGCCACATCTACAATAACTCGTCCTGCGGCTGGACTTTCCAGGACACCGGCGGCGGCAACGGCAACGCTTATTTTATCGACGATAACGGGGGCGCGTGCACCAGCAACTGCACCGAGAAGAACGGCCCCTGCACGGTGAACCCCAACTGCACGATCACGCTGCAATACACGTATTCGGGGGGACTGTCGGACGGGATCATGAACGTGACTCTCGGCAGCACAACCGAGCAGTATTCATACAATGCGGCAGGTGTGAACCTGTGCCCATACATCAACCACCAAGGCCAGACCGGCGGCATTTCGCTGAATGAGCCGGCAAGCGGCGATATGACCGCCGATAGCTGCAATCCGCCATGGGCACCCCCGCACTGAGGACGAGCGCGCTCGGCTAAGAGAGCGCGTAGTATTCAACCGGCTCCGCGCGGCCGGCCACTGATGCGATATGAAGGAGCGCGTCGGCCAGATCGGCGCGCGCCGCTTCGGCGCAGACGCGCGATATGATCACCGCGCCGTCGTGTTGCTTGCTCAACCCTTCGAGCCGCGCGGTGGTGTTCACCGTGTCGCCGATCGCGGTCACGATCCGTGATCCCGGCGGGCCCAGGGGCCCGACGATCGCGACGCCGTGATGGATGCCGATACCGATCCGGAGCGGCTGTTTGAGATCGGCCAGCAGATGCTGGTTGAGCCGGTCGAGCCGCGCCAGCATGTCGCGCGCACCGGCCAACGCCGCTTGTGCTCCCGCGGCAGGATCACCGCCCTCCATGCCGTAGATCGCCATCAACCCATCGCCGGTGAATTGCGAAAAGTGCCCGCCGGTCGCTTTCAGCGCGGCGCTCATTTCGCCGAACACCTGGTCGAGCAGAAACAGCACGTCATAGGGCAGCCGCGCTTCGCCCAATTTGGTCGAGCCGCGCAGATCGACGAACATCACCGTGACGAGCTGCTCATGCCCGGCGAAACCGGCGGGCGTCCGCCCGTCTTCGGGGCTCGCATTGGCCGGCAGCATCGGCACGATCGCCACATCCGCCGTCGGCCGCATCTGGCACGCCAGGCGGCAATCGGCCGGCGCCCCGATCCGTTCAAGCGCACGGGCCTCGAGCGGCAGCGGTGCGGGTAGTGCCACAAGCCCCTCGGTGACGCGCACGCGGCAGGTGGTGCAGCGCGCGCGGCCGCCGCAAACCGCGGCATGGGGCACGCCATGTTCGACCAGAGTCTCCAGCACCGTCGCGCCGCGCGCCACGGGCATGATGCGGCCGCTGACATGGCGCAAGGTCACCGGCCTCACTCTGGCGTCGGCAAGTTCGCGCACCCAGCGCGCGAGAATCGCGAGACCGATCAGCCCGAGGTGGACGGCGACGATCAGGATTGCGGCCCAATCGGCCCAGGCAGCGGCGGCGGCGTCGACATGCCCGCGTGCAAGTTCACCGGCGGCGAAACCGGATTGCGTGGCGGCCCGCACCAGAGCACTCCCGCCAGCGACATAGCCTGCCAGCGCCAGGGTCGGCCAAATCACGGCAAAGACCACAAGCGCCGGGCGCCAGCGCGGATACCAGCGCTTGGTCCGCAGCCAGAAATGGATGCCGATCGCGGCATGGGTCCAGACGACCGAGACCAGCGCGACCTGGAAGACGCCCTTCCACGGCACGAGCACCCATTGCCGCAGGAGAATATTCGAATAGTCGGAATAGGTGCCGAGCGCGACCTCGCCGAGCCGCGTACTGGCCAGATGGGACGCGATCGCGACCGGGATGAACAGCCCCAAACCGAGCTGCCACCAACCCCAGCGCGACAGGCGGAAGCTCCGCCGCACATAGATCGACCACAGCGCATTGCCGTAATGCGCGAGGAAGCCCGCGGCGAGGACGGCCGTGCCCACCGGGCCGTGCCATAACCCGGTCAGATAGTCATAGGCAGCATCGGCGAAAGCGACCGAGATCAGCAGGCAGATGTGATTGGCGAAATGGGTGATCACATAGGCAAGCAGAATCGCTGCGCTGATCGAGCGGACCCGGCCTCTGACGATACTTGCCTGCGCGGCCAAAACGGCGCCCCCCGACTTCGGCTATTTCTTCTTGAACAGTCCCTCGGCACCGACGCGGTGCGTGGTCTTGGAGGCGATCACAGCTTTGACCCGAGCGATCTCGGCCTCCAGCTCGGCGATGTAGCCGTTCAGCTCGACGACCCCCATGATCTCGAGATTCTTCGGCTGCGGCTTCACTTTGCGCGGTTCGAGATCGTCGGTATCCATGGCATTTCCCCTGTTTTTCGCCTCTTGCGCCTGACCCTGGAGGGTACCAAACTCCGCCCGCCCCGCAATTGGGGTCTCGCGGACCGGACCTGAGGCATGTCTCTGCCTGAAACCTATAGCTGCATCGAACTCGACGGCTTCGGCCCGCCCGAGGTGATGACCTTGGTGTCGCGGCCGATGCTGAAACCGGCGGGCGGCGAGGTGCTGATCAAGGTCGAGGCGGCCGGCGTCAACCGCCCGGATATCATGCAGCGCCAGGGCCACTATCCGCCCCCGCCCGGCGCTTCGCCCATCCCCGGGCTCGAGATCGCGGGCCGGATCGTCGCCCGCGGCGGCGGGGTCAGCGACCTCTCGATCGGCGACCATGTGTGCGCCCTGGTGAGCGGCGGCGGCTACGCAACCTAGGCCGTGGCCTCGGCGACGCTGTGCCTGCCCATGCCGAAGAGCTTCGACGCGGTGCAATCTGCTGCCCTGCCCGAGACCTTCTTTACCGTGTGGCACAACCTATTCCAGCGCGGCCGTCTGGTGGCGGGCGAAAGCGTGCTGATCCATGGCGGCGGCAGCGGCATCGGCACCACGGCCATCCAGCTCGCCAAAGTGCTGGGCGCCAAGGTCTTCACGACCGCCAAAGGATCGAAGCGCACCAAGGCCTGTGCCGATCTCGGCGCCGACCGCGCCATCGACTATGCGACCGAAGACTTCGTCGAGGTGATTCGCGCCGAGACGGGCGGCAAGGGTGTCGAGGTCGTGCTCGACATGGTCGGCGGCGACTACCTGGCCCGCAACCTCGCCTGCCTAGCGGTCGAGGGCCGGCATGTCAGTATCGCGACCTTGCGCGGCAACTCGACCCCGCTCGATATCCGCACCGTCATGCAGCGCCGCTTGACGCTTACCGGATCCACCCTCCGCCCCCGGCCGGTGGTCGAGAAAGCCGTCATCGCCCAGGCGCTGCGTGATCGCGCTTGGCCCCTGCTCGACTCGGGCCGGGTGAAGCCGGTCATCCATGCCACCTTCCCGCTGGCCCAGGCCGCCCAGGCCCACAAGCTGATGGAAACCGGCGATCATTTCGGCAAGATCGTTCTAACTGCTTAGAAAATTCCTTTGCGGCAGGGGTTTGACCCCGTGGCGGGGCATCGCTATATAGGGGGCATCGAATAGCTGGTTTTAACCAGCCATACCCCCTAAATCGGCCTTACGGGCCTCTTAAGCGACAGAAAAGAGGGAAAAATCATGGCCTTGCCGCTCATGCCCAAGGCAACCGCTGTCTGGTTGGTTGAAAACACCACCCTGACCTTCGAGCAGATCGCAGAGTTCTGCGGTATGCATGCGCTCGAAGTCCAGGCCATCGCCGATGGCGAGGTCGCCGTCGGGATCGTCGGTCTCGACCCGGTCGCCAACGGCCAGATCACCCGCGAGGAAATCCTCAAGGGCGAACAGGACCATAGCTACCATCTCACCCCCTCTTCGGCGCCCGATCTGGTGCGCGTGAAGCAGAAGGGCGCACGCTATACCCCGGTCGCCAAGCGCCAGGACAAGCCCGATGCGGTGGCCTGGCTGATCCGCCATCACCCGGATCTGTCGGACGCACAGATCGGCAAGCTGATCGGCACCACCAAGGACACCATCGCCAAGGTGCGCGACCGCACCCACTGGAACACGCCGAATATCAAGCCGCGCAATCCGGTGACGCTCGGCCTGTGCAGCGAAGCCGATCTGGAGAAGGCGGTCGCGATCGCCCATCACCGCGCCGGCCGTCCGCCGGCCGAACCCGGCACCCGCGCCGCCGCCCCTCAGGGCGAGACCAATGAGGAACGCGCCGAGGGCGAGGGCAACGAAGGCGGCGAAGAGCACAGCGACGAAAACGCTGAAGCGCATTCGCACGAGTAAACGGACACGTCATTTTAGAATGCGTCATGGCCGGGCTTGACCCGGCCATCTCTTTTTGGACTGAGAGATGCGCGGATCAAGTCCGCGCATGACGGAGACTAGGGCGAAGCACGCCCCTTCGCATACCCCACCTCGCCCAGGCTCTCCGCGATCTCGCTTAGAATCGCCGGGTCATCGATGGTGGCGGGCATTTTCCAATCCTGGTTGTCGGCGATCTTCTGCATCGTGCCGCGCAGGATTTTGCCGGACCGCGTCTTGGGCAGGCGCTTCACCACTGTCGCCGTCTTGAACGCGGCGACGGGGCCGATGCGCTCGCGGACCATCTGCACCACCTCGGCGATGATCTCTGCGTAGGGCCGGTTGACGCCCGCCTTCAGCACCATGAAGCCCAGCGGCAGTTGCCCCTTAAGCTGATCCTCGACGCCGATCACCGCGCATTCAGCCACGTCCTTGTGCCCGGCGAGAATCTCTTCCATCGCACCGGTCGAGAGGCGGTGCCCGGCGACATTGATGATGTCGTCGGTACGGCCCATGACGAAGACATAACCGTCCTCGTCGATGAAGCCGGCGTCGGAGGTTTTGTAGTAACCGGGGAACTCTTCGAGATAGGCCTCGACGAAACGCCGATCGGCATTCCACAGCGTCGGCAACGCGCCAGGCGGCAGCGGCAGTTTCACGACCAGCGCGCCCACCTGGCCCGGCTTGGCCGGCTGCTGCGCCTCGTCGAGCGCACGCACATCCCAACCCGGCACCGCTTTGGTCGGCGAGCCTGGCTTCACCGGGAACATGCCGAGACCAAGACAATTCGCGACGATCGGCCAGCCGGTCTCCGTCTGCCACCAGTGATCGATCACCGGAACTTGGAGCTGTTGTTCAGCCCAGGCCAGCGTGTCCGGATCGGTGCGTTCGCCGGCCAGGAACAGGGCGCGGAATCCGTCGCGCTTATGCTGTTTGATGAACGCGCCCTGGGGATCGTCGCGCCGGATCGCACGGAAGGCGGTCGGCGCGGTGAACAGCGTCACCACCTTATGCTGCTCGATCACGCGCCAGAACGCGCCGGCATCCGGCGTGCCGACCGGCTTGCCCTCGTAGAAGACCGAGGTGCAGCCGGCGATCAGCGGCGCGTAGACCATATAGGAATGGCCGACCACCCAGCCGACATCCGACGCCGTCCAGAACACTTCGCCCGGTTCGATGTTGAAGATGGCCTTCATCGACCAGTGCAACGCCACCGCGTAACCGCCGTTGTCGTGCACGACGCCTTTGGGCTGGCCGGTGGTCCCCGAAGTGTAGAGGACGTAGAGCGGTGCGGTCGCCTCGACCGGCACACAATCATGCGGCTTGGCTTGTGCGACCGTCTCGCCCCAATCGAGATCGCGGCCCGGCGTCAGCGGCGCCACCATCTGCGGCCGCTGGAAAATCACGCAATGCGCGGGCTTGTGCTTCGCGAGATCGATCGCCTGGTCGAGCAGCGGCTTGTAGGGGATCACCCGCTGCACTTCGACACCGCAGGAGGCGGAGAGGATTACCTTCGGCTGCGCATCGTCGATGCGGGTCGCGAGTTCGGGTGCCGCGAAGCCACCGAACACGACCGAGTGCACCGCGCCCAGCCGCGCGCAAGCGAGCATCGCCATGGCCGCTTCGGGAATCACGGGCATATAGATGATGACGCGATCACCCTTCGCGACGCCAAGCGCCGCCAGCATTCCGGCGACACGCGCGACTTCGTCTTGCAATTCACGATAGGTGATGCGGCGGACCGCGCCGGTGACGGGGCTGTCGTAGATCAGCGCCGCTTGCTCGCCACGCCCGGCTTCCACATGCCGGTCGACGGCGTTGTAGCAGGTGTTGATCAGCGCACCGGAGAACC
>CAZNZI010000195.1:0-11512 GCA_964577475.1 uncultured Rhodospirillaceae bacterium | reverse complement strand
AACTATGCTCTGCATATGTCCGACGTGACCTTCGACATGGCCAAGAGCCAGATGACCGTTCACCAGAACAACGCGGAATCTTGGAAGGTCACCCTGGTCGAGACCGGCGACGCAACCATGACCGGCGGGCGCATTAGGCGTGTGGCGCATCACCTCGGCAACGAACCGAATTTCTGCCTGACCTACGGCGACGGCGTCTCGGATGTCGACGTCACCAAACTGCTCGCCTTCCATAAAGCGCATGGCGCCAAGGCGACCCTGACCGCGACACGGCCCCCAGCCCGCTTCGGCGCGCTGCGGCTGGAAGGCGACCGCGTGACCGCCTTCCAAGAGAAGCCGGTCGGTGACGGCACCTATATCAATGGCGGTTTCTTCGTCCTGTCGAAGACCGTGCTCGACTATATCGATAGTGATCAGACCGTCTGGGAACGGCAGCCGCTCGAGTCGCTGGCGCGGGAAGGCCAGTTGCGCGCGATGCGCCATGATGGCTTCTGGCAGCCGATGGACACGATGCAGGACCGCGTCTATCTCGAGGGCCTGTGGGATAGCGGTAAGGCCCCGTGGAAAGTGTGGGGATGACGCCCGATTTCTGGAATGGCAAACGCGTTTTCCTGACGGGCCATACCGGATTCAAGGGCTCGTGGCTCTCGCTGTGGCTTGCGCGCATGGGCGCGCAGGTGACCGGCTTCGCATTGGCGCCGCCGAGCAAGCCCAGCCTGTTCGAAATGGCGCGGGTGGCCGAGCAAATCACCCATGAGATCGGCGACATTACTGGCCTCGCCGCGCTGAGCGCCGCGCTGCGCCGCGCTCAACCCGAGATCGTCATTCACATGGCCGCCCAAGCCTTGGTGCGTGACAGTTATGTCGACCCGGTCGGCACCTATGCCGCAAATGTCATGGGCACCGTCCATCTGCTCGAAGCCGTGCGCCAGGTGAGCGGCGTGCGTGCCGTGGTGATCGTGACCTCGGATAAATGCTACCAGAATCTCGGCGACACCACGGGTTTCCGCGAAGACGATCCGATGGGCGGTTACGACCCTTACAGCAGCAGCAAGGGCGCCGCCGAACTCGTGGCCACGTCCTATCGCAGTTCATTCTTCAATGCCGACCGTTATCGCGATCACGGCGTAGCTGTTGCCTCTGTGCGCGCCGGCAATGTGATCGGCGGCGGCGATTGGGCAAAAGACCGCCTGATCCCCGATATCATCCGCGCGCTACTCAACGGTGAAGCGCCGCTGATCCGGTCGCCCCACGCGGTGCGACCCTGGCAGCATGTCCTCGAGCCCCTCGCCGGTTATCTCACCGTCGCCGAACGGCTGGTGTCCGATGGCCCAGCCATCGCCGAAGGCTGGAATTTCGGCCCGGCGCCAAGCGACGCGCAGCCTGTGTCCTGGATCGCCGATCGGATGGTCGCACTCTGGGGCGACGGCGCACGCTGGACGCTTGACAACCTGGTCCACCCGCATGAAGCCGCTCTTCTTTATCTCGACACGGAGAAGGCCGAGCAGCGCTTGGGCTACCGGCCGCGCTGGAACCTCGACCGCGGCCTGCGCGCCACCGTCGATTGGGCGAAGGCCTATCGCGACGGCGCCGATATGCGCACCACCACCATGACCCAGATCGATGCGTTCATCGCCGACGCACCGACGGCCGCCACCAAGTCCGCGGCCGACTTGCCCCGGAGACGTGATGTCCGTCGTTAGCAGCAAAGCGGCCGAGCTCCGCCGCCAGATTCTTGACTTGTCCGAGCAGTATCACGAGCTCGTCCACGGGCCGAAGCCGTTCGAACCGGGCGTGAGCGCCGTGCCGGCTTCGGGCAAAGTGATGACCGGCGCCGATATGCGCAACTTGGTCGATGCCTCGCTCGACATGTGGCTGACGGCCGGCCGCTTCTCGGAAAAGTTCGAGGAGGCCTTCGCCGCCTTCTTCGGCCGCAAGCACGCGCTGTTGGTGAATTCGGGCTCTTCGGCCAACCTCCTCGCCTTCTCTGCCCTGACCTCGCCGCTCCTGAAGGATCGCGCGATCAAGAAGGGCGACGAGGTAATCGCCGTGGCCGCGGGCTTCCCGACGACGGTGAACCCGATCATCCAGAATGGCGCGGTGCCGGTGTTCGTCGATATCGACATTCCCACCTACAACATCGACACGACACAGCTCGAGGCGGCTCTGAGCCCGAAGACGCGTGCGGTGATGGTGGCGCATACGCTGGGCAATCCGTTCAACCTGACCGCCGTGAAGGCATTCTGCGACAAGCATAACCTGTGGCTGGTCGAAGACTGTTGCGACGCGCTGGGCGCGACCTATGACGGCAAGCCGGTGGGCACCTTCGGCAACATCGCGACCTGCAGCTTCTATCCCGCGCACCACATCACCATGGGCGAAGGCGGCGCCGTGCTGACCGACCGCGCCCTGCTCCGCCGTATTCTCGAAAGCATGCGCGACTGGGGCCGCGACTGCTGGTGCGCGCCGGGCAAGGAAAACACCTGCAATAAGCGCTTCGACTGGCTGCTGGGCGAACTGCCCTACGGCTACGACCACAAATACACCTACAGCCACATCGGCTATAACCTGAAGGTGTCGGACATGCAGGCTGCCGTGGGCCTGTCGCAGCTCGACAAGGCCAAGGGCTTCATTGCCGCACGGCGCAGGAACTTCGCCTACCTGAAGACGGCGCTGGCCGATCTCGCCGATGTGCTGATCCTGCCTGAGGCGACACCCAACAGCGATCCCTCGTGGTTCGGCTTCCCGATCGCCGTGCGCCCGACCGCGCCGGTGAAACGCGACCAGGTGACGCGCTTCCTCGACGATCGGAAGATCGGCACACGTCTTCTCTTTGGCGGCAACCTGCTG
This sequence comes from uncultured Rhodospirillaceae bacterium, assembly GCA_964577475.1. Classification (GTDB taxonomy): domain Bacteria; phylum Pseudomonadota; class Alphaproteobacteria; order Rhodospirillales; family Magnetospirillaceae; genus JASHSH01. The sequence continues at coordinate 8,662 of CAZNZI010000195.1, read as the reverse complement.
CGCCAGCCGGCCTATGCCGATATCGAGCGCCGCGTGATCGGCGAACTGCCGAATTCGGACTTCGTCATGAACCAGGTATTCTGGATCGGCGTGTATCCGGGCCTCGCCGAGTCTCATCTCGACTATGTGGTCGATGCGCTACGACACGTCCTGCGGGGTATATGATGGCCGACAAGCTGTCCGATGGCGTCCCGGACTGCCGCGCCATTCGCGCGCGGATCGCAGCTGTATCGAAAGCGGCGAAGTCCGCGCATTTCGGCTCATCCCTCTCCTGCGTTGAGATTCTTCACGCCATCGTCGCGGCATCAAATATCCGGCCTTCTAACGCCGCAGCACCCGACCGTGACCGCCTAATCCTCTCGAAGGGCCACGCGGCGATGGCCTATTATGCCGTAATGGAAGCTTACAAGCTGATCGACGCGAAACACCTCGAACGCTATCTGGAGAACGACACCGCGCTGTGGGGCCATATCACGCGCTCCGAGGCGATCCCGGTGATCGATGCCAGCTCGGGCTCCCTGGGTCACGGCCTCGGCCTCTCAGTCGGCTACGCCCAGGCCTATCGATTGCGACGTTGGAGCGGGCGTATCTATTGCGTCTTGTCGGATGGCGAATTGGATGAAGGCTCGACCTGGGAAGCCGCCCTGTTCGCGGGTGCCAAGCGCTTCGATGGCCTGCGCGTCGTGATCGACTACAATAAGATCCAGAGCCTCGATCACGTTGCCAATGTCATGGATCTGGAACCGTTACATGACAAGTGGCGCGCGTTCGGGTGGTCAACCTCGGATGTGGACGGTCATGATGGCAACGCGATCTCCGCAGCCCTGCGATCCCCCATAGATCAAAGCCGGCCGCACTCAATCGTCGCCCATACGGTCAAAGGCAAAGGGGTCACGGGCATCGAAAACACCATTGCATCCCATTACAAGCCGGCCACCGATGCGGATGTTGCCGCTCTATCGCGTGCCTGACCAATGCGCAATCACATCATCACCTTGATCGGCGAGGTGGCGGATGCCGACGACTCGGTCGTTTTTCTGACCGGCGATTTGGGCTTTTCGGTCGTGGAGCCGCTGCAAGCGACGATGGGCGACCGCTTCATCAATGTCGGCGTCGCCGAGGCCAATATGGCCAGCATCGCAGGGGCAATGGCGCTCTGCGGGTTCCGACCCTACATCTATTCGATCGCGCCATTCGTGACCCTGCGCTGCCTCGAGCAGCTTCGCAATGATATCTGCTACCAAGGCCACAATGTGCGTATCGTCGGCGTGGGTGCCGGGTTCTCGTACGGAACACTGGGCCCGTCCCATCATGCACTAGAGGATGCGCATGTTATGGCAGCCTTGCCGGGCATGAAAGTCCTGTGCCCCGCGGGAAAGTCTGAGCTGACCGCAGTGTTCAACGACAATAAGGACACCACTCAGCCGATCTATTTCCGCATCGGCCGCGAAAGCGGCGTGACCCTAACCCCTGAAGGATTGTCGCTCGCGCATCCGGCCTGGATGGTGCGCGACGGCCGTCACGCGAATCTGATCTGTTCGGGCGCCATTCTGGAAAAAGGTCTGCAGGCTGCGGACACGTTGGCCAAAGAGGGTTTCTCAGTACGGCTCATCTCCGCGCCTGTCATCCATCCGTTTCCCGCCGAGACCTTCGCCGCTCTTCTCAACGGCGGTCCGGTAGTGAGCGTCATTGAGGCCTATCCGGGCAATCCCCTCGAAGTAGGGCTGATGACCCTCCTTCTGGAGCAGGGCGGCCGCGGCTATAAGGCGATCAACATCGCCCAGACCTTCCCCAAGATCGCTGCCAATCATGACACGTTGCGAGAACGGGGCGGCATCAACGAGCCCGCCATCGCTAACGCTATCCGTACCCTTTGCCGTCAGAGGCACGCCCGTTAGATGCCCGCGACGATCGCTATTCTCGGCGCCACGAGTCAAATCGCGCGCGATTTGACGGCACGATTGGCGGCGACGGGAGAAGCCGACCTCGCCTTGTTCAGCCGAGATCCGGCTGCAGTTGCGCAATGGGCTGCGACGCTAAAGCCCCCCGCGAAGATCTCCAGCGATGGCTATGAGGGTTTTGCTCGCGGCATCTATGCCGCGGTCATCAATTTCGTCGGCGTAGGCAATCCAGCCCGGCTGGCGCAGATGGGCGCCGAGATCTTCGAGGTGACCACCTCCTACGACGAAATGGCGCTGGCCTATCTGTCGCGGTGGCCGGCTTGCAAATACATTTTTCTCAGTAGCGGCGCGGCCTATGGCGGCTCATTCACCACTCCGGCCACTGCCGAGACCATCACGCAGTTCGCCATCAATACTCTCACGGCCCAGGATTTTTACGGCATCGCTAAGTTCCATGCTGAAGCGCGCCATCGCGCATTGGCGGACCGCGCCATCGTTGATATCCGCGTCTTCAGCTATTTCAGCCGCAGCCAGGACTTATCTGCGCGTTTCCTGATGTCGGACATCGTCCGCGCCATCAGATCGGGCGAAACCATGGCGACAAATGCGCAATCGATAATCCGCGATTATCTCCATCCCGACGATTTCCATAGCCTGGTCCGCTGCCTTCTGACCGGGCCGCGCTCCAACATCGCCATCGATTGCTACAGCCGCGCCCCCGTCGACAAAACGACGCTACTCAAGGACATGGCCGGACGGTTCGGGCTGAAGTATGAAATCGGCAATCCAGCGAAAACCGTCACCACGACCGGAACAAAGCCGCACTATTATTCTCTCAACCGACGCGCGGCAGAATTTGGATATGTGCCGAAGTTCACGTCTATCGATGGGATTACCGTCGAAGTGACCGCGATTTTGGACGAGGCGCGAATCCGTTAGGTCTCTTCGGCTATGTCTTCGGGCCGCACGGCCCGCTCTCCGAGTTCCCCGCCCGAGAATATGTTTACGAAGCGATACCTTGCCATCAGATCGCGATGGGCCTCGTAGTTCTTCTGCGTGAACATGATGTTGTTGGTATCGAACTCGTCAAAGTATTCAATTTTTGGCGCGGTAGCGTGCGTTTTCAGATAGTGCGTCCCCATCAAGAGAGACAGTTGGTCGAAGAATGCCGGTTGATGATGGCCCAGGACGACATCGCCCAGATAACGATTCAGGAATTCGCCGAAGACCTGACCGTTGTCTGTCGGGTTGACCATTACCAGGCTGTTGGTAAGCCGGCTCTCCATCATGAAGGAGGTCTGGTTCAAATTAAAAACGACGTCCGCGCCGGCAAATCGATCCAGCATGTCGCGTACTTCTCTTTGTAAGAGCGTGTCGATGCCGGACATGATCATAGGGGCGTTGAGGGCCTTCAGAAGGAAGTGCAGGCAAAGATGCCCAATGGACGCGTAATAGGCTCCCGAGACATTCATGATTCGATCTTCGGTCGGAGTATAGACGGCGTATGGTCCCGAATTTTCATTCAGATCGTCGGCGCACAGAATGACGCGCGGATCCTTTATCCCCAGCTCGGACGCGCGTTCATGTAGGCGCCTCCCTTCTCCAGAAACACAGACGACGATTAAGAAGCGGCAGTCAGCGGACTTCAAAATGGAGTTCGAAAAGGCCTTCGCGTAACGCGAAAAGTACGGTGCCGAGGCAGCTGAAAAGAATACGGCTTCGATTCCCATCTCTTTCGCCGTCGTCGATAAATCCGTCAGCGACAACGGCTTCCCGTCCGAGGTGGCGAAGGTAAGGCTCGGTCGCATACGCGGCTCGAGGCGCGGCCCGAATATCCGATCGATACTCAAACACGAGATCGAAAGCCGCCAAAAGCGGTCGAAATTAGCGATTCGGTCGTAGGCGCTACCATCATGCTGTATCGCCGGAATTGTCGTGACGCCTGCAATCAGCTCGCGCGCCAATTCAATCTTTTCCTGACTGATGTCACCGATGAAGATCCGGCTCAACGCAAAATCGATGTTCTGCACCCGCATGACGCTGGAGCGTTTGGCGTCCTCTGCATGACGAAAGATCGCCACGCGCGTTTGAAGTTCTCCTTCAAAGTCGCGACGATTGAAGAGTTGCTGCGCCAGGTTTTCGAGAGCCTGAACCGTCGGCGCGCGCCGCTTGTCCAACTCAAGTTGGTATTTGAGGACAAGTTCATCCCTATTGACCGCGCGGGCGATGTTCAAAGCGTATTCCGCAAACGACTCGATGCCGGGACAAAGTTCCATCAGCAACTCGAGCAGGACGAACACCTCACCGATTCTGCCGCCCGCCATCCGATCGTTGACAGCCGCAATCCCCGAACCCGCAAGCCGCCGGATATCGTCCAGCAGGACGGACTGGTCTGCCGTCAAATTTCTCAAACGAATGAGATGACTGAGTGCCGGCCCCAGGTCTCCGTTGGTTTCTGAAATGCGGGCCATAGCGCGCAGTGCGTCCCGGTGATCCGCGTGGGCCGCCAAGAGTCTGTTGCCGATGATCACCGCCTCGGAAAAACGATTCTGCTTTTCCAATGACACCATCAGGTCCAACAGGAAGTCCGGATTCCTAGCAACAAGTGCTTCAAAAGCTGATCGATGTTCATTTTCTTCTACGACCCGGAGGATCGTAGAAATGTCGTCGGTATTCGCTTCCAAGCCGTGTGCCATACAGTCGTTCTCTCTAACCTTTAAAGTCAGGTACAGTTTTCGAACCACTTCGCGCCAATTTCTAGTTCGTTATGTACCGGAAACCAGTTTCTACCGGCTTACCGCATCCCTGCCCCTCCCAAATATCCAGCCAAATAAGCGTTCGTTAATCGCACAACGGGCTAGCGTATGGCACAGTATTGCTCGCCCAACAGACAAATGCTGTGCCGCAGCAACCCCCTCCCAAGGAGCCATTGGACCGGCATGAACGCTGTTGTCTACACGGGCGTAAGCCCAGAAATCAATAAGTTACTGGTCGTCAGCCTTCGCGAGATCCACTCGCGCCACTATCGTCGTGCTTCGGACCTGACCCGCATGTGCTGCTGACGATGAGGGTGGTCTTGTCAACGTAATGACATGCTGGCGCTCATTGCCCATCCTCGGGCCGCGGCAATGGCCGCGCTGACCACATGACCGGCGTCGATCCTGTCGTCCTGATGGCTGATTTTTTCAAATCTTATGCGGCGCGCTTAATTTCTCCAATGCGGCCTTCAAAACAACGTCTAGCAGAGCCGACTTATGCAATCAGGGGGGGCCGAGTCGACATTTGAGTCCACGCCATATCGGCATACGACCGGCTTCGTCGGCACGGACGCCCCCATGCCGCCGCGTTGACGCCATTTAACGCTTCCTGGATCTGACGGTGCCCACCCTCAAGCCGTCGCGCTCTTCGACCGAGATCTGGTCGAACCTACGATTGACCTTTTCATCGAGATCGACCGAGACGATGCCGAATCGGTTCATAAGCGCAGCACGGTAGAGAGGCCCCGTATTTGGCCGAGATGTCCAGACCATGCCGCCGATCAACCAATCCATAGAGAAGCTAGTCGCATGGACGGTTTGCTTAGCGGTTGGAGTTATAGACGATAACCCACAGATCGTTTCCATCGCTCGACCAAAATTCCGACGACTCGAAGGGATTTGCGTGCGGTCTTGATCCTCTGGTCTTGTAAAAATTCCACACTAGTGTGGTCGAGACCGAGTCCGACATAGGTTTCAGGATCAATTAAGACAAAGATAGCACCTTTGATTTGTCCCCTAGCGGATGAGATGGAGTCGCCCCCATGATTCGAGGACTCCTCTAAGTGCCAAGACGGGTTTCCGTTATCGCGGCGCAGGCAAGCGCTCCATACGATGCAGAGTTTGGCTGAGCCCTGGTGAAAGTGGGCCAAGAAAGAAATTCGTAGATCACCGACACCGTGGCTCACGCCCTTTGATGGGATGGCCCGCCTTCAGCGTTCTAACGGAGGTTCCAGATTCTCGAGAAGGACGATTGGGGCTTGGCTAGACATCGGTAGATCACTCACCATTCGTTGCAACTCTTGAATGTAACTGTGCCAAGGCGATGCGGCAGAATTCAAAGCGATGGGATGGCGATCTGAGACGTCTCGCAAAGCATCCACGGTATGCACAAAGTCAGAGCCACGCAGACGAATGCCCGTTGGTGATGGTTCGGAAGATGACGGCCCAAGTGCATCGTCATCCAAACGAGTGTCCATTAGTGATGAATCTGGAAATGAGGGTTCATACTCTCGTGTCTGGTGATAGAAATTTTGATCCTCTGGGGATCGCGGAGTGTCAAACTTGAGAGGGACGCCAGCGGTAGGCCCGGCTTCGGGAAACGACGCCGGAATTGCGGAAGAGCCAATGGAATCGTCTTTATATTCCGAAGGCCGAGGATCGCCAAAAATTGAAAGAACGTCACGCAGTGCCTCACGGTGTTCTTCTTCAGTCAGCAACCTAGGGATTTTGAGAGTGACATGTGAAGCGGCTGATTTGAGACGCGACACTGGAACAGTAGAAGGAGTAGTAGGTTTCATTTTGTTTGAGGGTTGAGGCACCTCAAATATCGATAAGATGTTTCGACGCACAGTATCGTTGTCGTCGTTCTCTCGCACTGCGGCACTCTCAAGGTTGGCTGTGGCGTCAGTGGGCACCGCAGCTTTGCGACCCGGTGCCAAAGTGGCAGAGGCACCAACGACCTCTGAATTGCCCTTCGCGGACGGTGCCGGTGAAAACAGTGACCAAATATCCCGCGCCGCGATAAGCGTGTCTTCGTTCCCTCGAGAACTGGCGCTTCCGCGACGAGTTACTGAAGACGGCAAATTGTTGATTGTCAGACCTCTGAGTTGCAGGTTTGACCAAGTATAGGCGCGGCCGAGAGCTTTCGATGTCACCAACCTCCCCTCCGATCGGTAGGAGAGACCCTTGATACGTCCGTCCGGCGCAGTGTTTATGCGGACTTCAATGTGGCACTCGCCGAGACCGTCGATGAAATCTCTTATTGAACATGATCCTCGGCCGAGAACCTCATCGATTCGGTCGGCAACTCGCGTCGCTGGCAATACCTTCCCAGTCCGCCTAGTCCATTGGTATTGGCGACGACCCGGCGCGCGCCGATGTCTAGTTGCGCGCAGGGTATCGATAAGATGACTCGGGGGCACCTGTTTGAGACCGAACTCAACCTCGATATGGCGGACCAAACGTTCCGACCGCCTCCAGTTGTATCGGCCATCAGCAATCGAACCATCTAGCTTGATACGGGAGCACACGATGTGGATGTGGTCTCCGTGACTCACGATGGCGAACGCGTCGATGCCCATCCCTATCGCCCATGTCGTTCCGACGTTTCTCATCGTGTCGCGAGATGGGCGATCATCGTTCGGATGAAGCCTAAGACTTACATGGTAGCCTGGGTGCTTAACGTGGGGACGCATTTGCTCAAAAACCACGAAATGTTCTGCAAGTTTCTGCGGCGTCTCGGCTACGACCGTACCTCCGATGACAATTGCCTCTTCGCGAACCCGGCCGAGATTGTCTCGTGGACCCAGCAAATACTGGCCAAGTTCCAAAAAATTCGACGCATTTTGCAATTTCGCTATCATCGCGCACCTTATGTTCTGATTGCGGAACAGTATGCTCAACGGAACCTAGAAGATCACATGGGTGCATTAACCACTGTGTGTGATGGCTACGAGGGCCGATCCGTTCAGTAATATTGTCCGAATTTCGGCAATGAGATCGCATGCGTGACCAAGCACAATGGCCCACTCGGACCCGCTCTCCTGCCAAGAGGGTTCACCCAATTCCGCTGCCACTTTCAGCCGATAGAGTTGTTCATGAGGCCGGGCCAAATCCCGCCATTTCATTTGAGCGGCCTCGACAGGTCTCGGGACGGGTTGGACCTTCAAGCCACTCCTCCGGAGGTAGTCGGAGGTTGAGCAACCTGACCGTTTAGCATTTGCTTGAATGGTTGCAGCTTCAGCGCAACTGCACCAAACTTTTATCGGTTTTCGCAGTTCGTAATCGGCGAGTCTTGGCCTAGCCATGCTGTTGTCCTTTCTGACGCTGGTCCAAAGAAAACTCTGAGTGTCCTCAGAATTGCGCAACTGTCGTGAAAGTGACCAAAAAGATTCGTCCGTCCGGCACCACATCGCCGACGATTCACCGGGCCCGCGAAACATGGCTGGCTCCCCGCCGGCACCACATCGCCACTTATCTGTGTCGTACCTTCGTTGATCTGTAGATTGGTTGATCGCGGCGCGGGCGTGATACGGCCCCACTAAGCTGCGTCCAATATCGGACGGCCTGCCCTGTAAGCCGTCGGGGAATACTACGGTTTAGGTTCGCGCTCGCGTTCGAGGGCGTCTAGGCCGAGCTGGAGGAGATTCCGAAGGGCCACGGAGTCCTTCTTTATGCGATTTGCGAACTGATAATCCTCGATTCGCTGCCAAAACGCCGCCGGAAGTGAGACGGATTTCCTGATTACCAGCTCTTTTTCATCATTCTCATCTTCCATAAGAATCTTCTTATCCACTTCTCACCATTGGTGCAATACATAAAAAAATATTTGCACCATTGCATCTTTGGTGCTATGACTCTGCGGCCGAGACAAGCGGTGGAACGCTCGCCTCGGCCTAACCCGCAACCGTGATGGAGAGACCATCATGTCACAAGCTAAGGCCCGTCTTAGCACTACCGGAAGCGTCTTGCCTCCGGCGTCATATGTTTTGTCCAATTTGCCGA
>CAZNZI010000194.1:0-2064 GCA_964577475.1 uncultured Rhodospirillaceae bacterium | reverse complement strand
CGGGAGACGGATAGCCCATGTCGGACTGGTTCTGATCGACCAGCTTCACGCAAGCCGTGGCTTCCAGCGGGCCGGGCTCCAACGTGGTTTCGATGTCACCGAAATAGCCCAGCTTCTTGGCGACCCAATACGGATAGTCGTCGAGCACTTCGACGGTGCCGCGCGGCGACACCCAGCGGACCTTGCCGCCCGCCGCGAACGCGTTCTTGCCGAGACCGCCCAGGCTGGCGGCAACCACGCCGGCGCCGGTCGCCTGGAGGAACGTCCGGCGGCCCATCGCCGGCATCTTCAAACCGAAATCTGTCATCGCTTTCTCCCCTGTGAAGTTGATTTCACGTTGAACCCGGGCTGCCGGTCAGGATTCCCAGCTCGCCCACTTTTTACCCACCCAGTAGAACAGGACATAAATCGAGAGGCCGATGATCGCGAGGATTAGGATCACCGCGAAGAATTGCGGCATACGGATGAGCGAGGAATAATAGGCGAGGCGATTGCCCAGCCCTTCGGCGCCGCCCACCATTTCAGCGCCAACTGCGGTCAGAAGACCGAAGATCGAACCGACCATCAGGCCGACAACGATCATCGGCATGGCCATCGGGATACGGATTTTCATGAAGATCTGCAGCGTCGTCGCGCCGAAGGAGCGCGCCAGCGCGATCTTGGCCAGATCGGTGCGGCGGAATCCGGTGGCGGAGTTGATCATCACCATCGGGCCGACGGCCAGCGAGATCGCGATGATGCGCGGTTCGGACCCGAAGCCGAAGCGCAAGATCAAGAGTGGCACCAGAGCCAGCATCGGCGTGGTCACCAGCAGGATGATGTAGGGGGTGATGATCTTTTCGACGAAGGGGAACTGGGTGATCACCGCGGCCAGGACGAAGCCGATCGCGCCGCCGATGATGAAGCCCGAGATCAGCTCCTTCAGGGTGATCAGGATATGCGGCCACAGGAATGAGAAGTCGCTGATCAGCGCGCCGACGATCTTGCTGGGCGTCGGCAGGATGTATTGCGGTACTTCGAGAGCGCGCAGCAGCAATTCGCTACCGCCGATCACCACTACGGCCACCAGGACAATGGCGAAGACTTCGAGCCAGCTGCGGATACCGGGGCCGCCGGTCAGCGCGGACCCCAAGCTTGACAGGCCCACTTCTCCGCTGCCGGTGCTCTTCTCGAAGCTGGGGATTTTGTCGCCGAGGGCTTTATCCATGATTCTGTTCCTTGCGATCAGAGCGCCACGGCCGACTTGGAGCCGTCGTGATCGATCGACTTCTTGATCTCGACCAGCAGTTCGATGAAGTCGGGTCGTGTGATCAGGTCGACTTGGCGCGGCCGCGGGAAGTCGATCTCGAAGATGCGCGAGAGCCGGCCCGGCCGCGGCGACAGCACGAAAATGCGGTCGGCCAGGAAGATCGCTTCCGAGATGTTATGGGTGATGAAGACGATCGTCTTATGCGTCTCCATCCAGATCTGCTGAATCAGCAGGTTCATCTCGTCGCGGGTGAAGGCGTCGAGCGCACCGAAGGGCTCATCCATCAGCAGGATCGACGGATCGGCGGCCAGGCTGCGCACGATCGAGGCGCGCTGCTGCATGCCGCCGGAAAGCTCGCGCGGGAACTTATGTTCGAAACCCGCGAGACCGACGCGCTTGAGTAGCGCCTGCACCCGGTCGTGATGCTCGGCCGCCTTCTGGCCGCGGATCTCGAAAGGCAGGTTGATGTTGCGCGTGAGGTTGCGCCAGGGCAGGAGGTTCGCCTCCTGGAACATCATCGCCACCTGGGGATGCGGCTTGGTCACTTCGGCGCCGTCGATGGTGATCTTGCCGCGGGTCAGCGAATGCAGGCCGGCCATCGACCAGAGCAAAGTCGTCTTGCCGCAGCCCGACGGTCCCAGCAGACAGCACAACTCGCCTTCGCGCACATCGAAGGACACGGCTTCCAGCGCATGGGTGACACCCGTGCTCGTGTGGTAATGCTTGGTGGCGTCCTGAATGCCGAGCTTCACCTTCTGGCCTTGTTTCGCCGTCATAAGGCCGCCTTCCATACGCTCTCCTCCAAACCCTCAATC
>CAZNZI010000193.1:0-1721 GCA_964577475.1 uncultured Rhodospirillaceae bacterium | reverse complement strand
GAGCAGATTCCGCGCGTGGGCAAGCTCGAGAATTTGGAAGGCTTCGATCCCGACAACTTCACCCTGTTCAGGACGTTTCTCGAAAGCCACCGCAACGAAATCCGCGTCGACGATCTGGAGCTCGCGTCATTCGTCTGCGTGACCTCGATCGAGGCGTTGACACACAACGCGGTGCTGCATCATTCCAAGATGCTTTCTCACGACATGATGGACGCTCTGATCGATGAAGCCACGCGCCTCGTGACGGGATACCTTAAAGGTTCGTCCGGTGGCGCTGCCGGCGGTAGTCGCCGGGCGATTGGCCGGTCCAGCGGCGGAAGGCGTGGTTGAAGGCGCTGACCTCGGAATAGCCGAGCGAAAAGGCGATCTCCGCCAGCGCGAGAGTCCCATTCTCCAAAAGGTTCAGCGCCAGCGTCTTGCGCACATCGTTCTGCAGGTCGCTGTAGTTCACGCCCGCACCCTTCAGCCGCCGCTGGAGCGTCCGCGCCGAGGTGCCGGTCGCCGTCGCGAGGTGCTCGATGCTGTTTTCGCCCTTCACCAGCAGACGGGCGATCTCGCGGCGCAGCGGCTCGATCTCGTCGCGCCGTTCCGGCAAGGCGGCAAGCCGTAGGTCACCATAGTGGCGCATCAGGCTCTCGATCATGCCGTCCGCCGTCGCCATCGGCTGCTTGAGCAGCGCGGCGTCGAACCGGATGCCGGCACAGGGGTGGCCGGCGCGGATCGTGTCGCCCATGATCCCGGCCCGGACGCGGCGTTCCGGCGGCGTTTCGTCCGCCAATTGCGGCAGGAGCACTTCTTGCGGCCTCCACTGCGGATCGGCGAGCCCGACGCGCATCAGGTTGACCGCGAAGGCGATCGCCCAGTCGCCCTTCTGCCGGTACGACATCATCAGCGGGTCGATGTAGTAGGAGTAGACGAAAGCGATCCCGTCGCTCACCTCCACGCCGTGCACCGTCGCGTCGACCATGGTCGGCAGGTAGCGGCCCATGGTTTCGAAAGCGTCGCCGACGGTGCGCGAAGCCAGGGCGATATTGCCGACCACGCCGGCATGGCGCGGCTCGTACTGCGCGCCGAACTTCAGGCCGAATTGCCCGTCCGCCAGGAGGTCGGCGCAGATTTCCAGAAGTTCCAGATAGCGCACCAGCGGCACGCGCCGATCCGGATCGGTCAGGTCTTCGGGTGCGAGTCCGGCACGATGCAAGGCTTCACCCGCGTCGGCTCCGCGCGTGCGCATATAGGCCTCAAGGCCGTAAACGATGCTGGCCAGATTGATGGTCGGCGCGGCAAGTTTTGCCGCGGCACGTCTTTCGCTCGTCATTGGCGCGAACTCGCAACGCTTTGGCGGAGTATATCAAGACCCCGTTTCCCTTTGCCGGCTATCTCGGGCGTCACAGAAAACGGCCGCTTCCGGCCGCGTGACGCAAATGCAAAGGGATTTGACCATGACTACCATGTCGAAAGTGACACCGTTGCCCGCGCCGGCCGACATCCAGGCTTTCCTCGGCCAGGTCGTCACCGATCTCAGTGCCGCTTTTTCCGGGGTGCTGGTCAATGTCGGGCGCAAGCTCGGCCTGTACCAGGCGATGGCCGATCTGCGCACCTGCACCTCGGCGGCGCTGGCCGAGGCGACCGGTGTCCGTGAGCGCTATGTGCGCGAGTGGCTGGCCAACCAGGCGGCCGGCGGCGATGTGGTTTACGATCCCGAAACGCAGACCTATACC
>CAZNZI010000192.1:0-2065 GCA_964577475.1 uncultured Rhodospirillaceae bacterium | reverse complement strand
ATCGCGGACCGCTTCTGTCCTATCTGGGTATCGGCTTGGCCAGCGAAACCGGCGAACTGGCGGGCGAAATCAAAAAGCTCCTCCGCGATGGAACCTGGGACCGCGACCGTATCGCCGACGAACTGGGCGATATCGCTTATTACTTCGCGCGGCTCTGCGCGGTGATCGAAGTCGAGCCGTCCCAAGTGCTTGAGCGCAGCGCCGCGAAGATCAAAGCCAGGATCGGCCAGTCATGATCCCCGCCCTCGCCGCGATTCTGCTCTGCCAACTGGTCGGCGAAGTGATCGCGCGCGGACTCGATCTGCCGATTCCGGGGCCGGTGGTTGGAATGGCCGTGATGCTGGTGGTGCTGGCGTTGCGCGAGCGGTATCGCGCTTCGCTGCCCAAAGCGATCGCGGGTGATGCGCTCGAGCGCACCGTACGCGGCATTCTGCAACACCTCTCGCTGCTCTTCGTACCGGCAGGTGTCGGCGTGATCCAGAATTTGCAGGTCTTCGGCGATTACGGCTTGGCGCTCGCCATCGCACTGATCGTCTCCACACTCGCTGCCCTGCTCGCCACCGTCGTCACCTTCGTCTGGGTCGCGAAGCGTTTCGCGGCACCCGAGCCCGAGCCGACGCGGGACGCGCCATGAGCAGTTCGGATTTCTCGCTCTGGGTCTATCTCTCGCGCACGCCTCTGCTGTGGCTGACCGTCACCTTGCTTGCCTATGCATTGACCGATGCGCTCTCGGCGGCCAGCAAGCGCAACCCGCTGATGAACCCGGTGCTGCATGCGATCTGGATCATCGGCCTGATCCTGACCCTGACCCACACGCCCTACCGCACCTATTTCGAAGGCGCGCAGTTCGTGCACTTCCTGCTCGGCCCAGCGACGGTCGCGCTCGCCATCCCGCTTTGGGACTACCGCCAGACGGTGGTGCGCGCGCTGGTGCCGATGGTGGCCGCGCTTGCGGTCGGCGCGGTGGTCGCCGCCGGATCGGCGCTGCTGGTGGCGAAGGCCTTCGGCGTGCCGCGTGCCGTGCTGATCGCGCTTGCGCCGAAATCGGTGACGGCGGGTGTCGCCATGGGCATCACGGAGAAACTCGGCGGCGATCCGGCGCTGACGGCGGTGCTCGTCATCCTCACCGGCATCTTCGGCGCGATCGTCGTCACGCCGCTTATGAACGGTCTGCGCATCACCGATTTCCGCGCGCGTGGTTTCGCTGCCGGCCTCGCGTCCCATGGCATCGGCACGGCGCGCGCCTTCCAGGTCAATCCGGTGGCCGGCACCTTCGCCGGTATTGCGATGGCGTTGAATGCGCTGGTCACCGCGGTGATCGTGCCGTTGGCCTTGGCCCTTCTGGCCCCGCCTTAACCGTCATTGCGAGAAGCGCAGCGACGAAGCAATCCATTCTTGCGTGCGGAGAGATGGATTGCTTCGTTTCGCTCGCAATGATGAACTGGAAGGTGCGGAATCAGATCCCGCAGAGCTTGTACTTGCCGCGATCCAGATGGATGTGGTCGAGGTGGAAGCTGTTGCGGTTGGGCGTGATCACCACGTCGAACAGCGAGCACGCGCCTTTCGCCACCTCGTGCAGGAACTTCGCCTTGTCACTATCGCCGCGCCAGTCTTTCAGCACGGAAATGCGGTCGCCGCCTTCGAGCTCGAAGCCCAGAACATCGATTGCCTTGCCATAGGCATGCTGCGAGAGCCGGCTCGCATTGCCGCCGCGTTCACCGCGGCAGGCATAGGTGCCGGCATGGCCGATCTCGACCACTTTCTTTTTGAAGATGCGCTTGGCGGCCGGTTGGACGATCTTGGCTTCGAAATCGGCGAGCGTCACCGCGAACATGCAGCTCATCGGCGCGGGGCGGCTGAGCGGGATCGGTGATTTGTCGACGCGGACATTCTGGTCGATGCCGCAGCCTTCCGCAGTGTGGAAGTCGCGCTCGCGCTCATAGGTCACGCCACGCTGGTCGAGCTGCCGGTAGCAGGTCTGCTTTTCAGCCTTCGCTTCGGGCGGTGGTGCGGCCGGGCGCGGCGGTGCGTTATGGGCGCAGGCCGCCAGCGCCGCCAGCGCCCC
>CAZNZI010000191.1:0-2941 GCA_964577475.1 uncultured Rhodospirillaceae bacterium | reverse complement strand
AACTTGTCGTAGCGCTATCCCAGATGCATCGACGACCAGTTTGGCACCCATGCGACTAGCGATTCCCTCGACCTGTGTGTAGAAGTCCGCTTGAACGCCAGGCGGAAGGCTGCCGCTGACCACGACGAATTCCGGATTTACGACCGCCGTCATCAAGGCCTCGAGGCAATGGACCTGCTCTTCCTCGGATAAGGTCGGTCCCTTCATGACGAACTGGTACTGAGCTCCCGTGGACCGGTCGGTGATATGCAGATCTTCGCGGACCGAGCCTTCGACCGGAATGGCCTGGTGCACGACGCCCGCCTGGTGAAGTAGCTTTGAAATGACTACGCCAGATGGGCCGCCGGACGGGAATATAGCGATCGGATCACCGCCGAGCTGCTTGAGGGCGCGTGCGACATTGATTCCCCCGCCACCTGCGTCGTAGCGCGGAGCTTCGCACCTCATTTTCTCGTTCGGAATAACCCTCTCGGCCGTCGACGCGATGTCGAGAGCCGGATTCATCGTCAGAGTAATCACCCGCGACATCGAAATATCTCCTCTCCAGCGCGAGAGAAGCCTAGGCGATGCTCGCCAAACCCTCCTTGACGAAAATCAAATCTTCAGCCGTGTGGATAGGCGCGCCGAATCGCGCCAACGATGTAGATCACGGCGAAGACCACCAGCCCGCCACCAAAAATCTCCATGCCGGTATCGACGGCCTTGCCGGCAAGGATGATGCCGAGAAAGCCGATCACGGTAGAAAGCGCGGTCAAAAAGATCGTCGATGTGTCCCACATGGAAATCTCCGTCAACGTTGGGGTGGAAAGAGCGGTGAGCGAGGTCGGGTTGGAGCGCTCTCATCCTCTTCATCGAAGAGAATGCGGCTGGCCGCGCCTTCGAGGTCGTCGAATTGGCCTGAGCGCAACGCCCACATGAAGGCCATGAGACCGGCGAAGCCGAGAATCAGCGCGATCGGGATGAGGAACAGAAGGCTCGTCATGGACGCCTCCGTCGCGCGACTCGCAACGAATTCAGAACCACGACAATTGACGAGCTCGACATGGCCGCCGCGGCGATCAGGGGGGTGACATGCCCCAGAATTGCCAGCGGCACCGCACAGAGGTTGTAGAGCACGGCGAAACCGATGTTCTGACGGATAAGACGCTGGCTGGTCTTCGCCACGCGCCACGCTTCTTCGACCGGGGCAAGAAGCGTGCCCTGGAAGACGATATCGGCGGCCGTCTGGCTGATATCGGCGGCCGACGTCGGGGAAAGTGAGATATCCGCGGCCGCCAGGGCAGGCGCATCGTTCAGCCCGTCACCAACCATCGCGACTTGATGATACTGCCGCAAGGCTTCAAGACGGGCCACCTTTTGGCCGGGCGATAGACCGGATTGCCAATGGGCGATTCCTGCCGTGTGAGCGACGGCTTCGACGACTGCTGCACGATCTCCCGACAGCAATTCGATTGCGGCCCCGCTTGCAGTGAGGCTGCTGACCGTCGTAGCCGCATCGGTCCGTAAACGGTCGCCAAACACGAAATGGACAGGTGCGTGGCCCGGCTGCGTCAACCAGAGATCCGGGCCTGAAACATCATCGGATGAGGAGGGGATGCCGCAGAACTGGCGATTGCCGAGGCGAATGATACCCAACTCGGCTTCGACGGAGAGTCCTTGTCCGGGATGTTCAGCGACGCCACGGGCGACAGGTACCGGGCCAGCGGCACCGCAAATCGCGCGTGAAAGCGGATGGCGGCTTGCGCCGGCAAGTGACGCCGCGACGGCGAGATCCTTGTCCGCTCCCGAATTGAGAACCAAGGCCAAATGGCCGAGAGTCAGGGTGCCGGTCTTATCAAAGGCAAATGTATCGACGGCTGCCAATCGTTCGAGAGCCGTGGGCGACTTGACCAGTATCCCCTGGCGCATCAGCCGCCCGCTGGCGGCGATCTGAACAGCCGGCACCGCGAGCGCGAGGGCGCAGGGACAGGTGATGATCAGGACGGCGACCGCATAGAGGAGCGCTTCCTGCCACGATGCGTGACCGAGAAAATACCAGCCGCAGAAGGTCGCCAAAGCGGTCAGATGAACGACCGGCGCGTAGGCACGGGACACTCGATCGGCCAATGCGATCCATCGCGTCCGGCCGCGTTCGGCATTTTCCATCAGTCGGACGATTTCCGCCAGCAAGGTGCCTTCGCCCGTCGCCGTCGCGGTTATCCGGATTGCCGCCGTCAGGTTGATCATGCCGGTATAAACCTGCACACCCGGCTCCAACGGCTGGGGAACCGTTTCACCCGTGATCAAACTGGCATCGGCTTCCGAGGGGCCGCTTTCGATCAAGCCGTCAACGCCGATGCGCTCCCCGGCAGCGACCTGGACGACCTCGCCGGCCTTGACCGCACGAGCGGGCCGCCCCTCGATGGTCCCGTCCGGCATGACGACATGGACGTTCCCCGCATTCAGCATGACCAACTGCTCGGCGGCCGAGCGCATCCGTCCGCGAGTGCGCGAGTCGAGATAGCGGCCGATCAGAAGGAAGAAGGTCAACATGAGGGCAGAGTCGAAATAGGCCTCCGGCTGCGACCGGATCGTCTGGAACAAGCTCATGCCGGTCGCCAGGACGATGCCGATCGAGATCGGTACATCCATATTGGTTCGGGCCGCCCGCAAGGCGCCGAATGCCGAACGGAAGAACGGCATGCCGGCATAGAGGATGGCGGGCATCGCAATCAGCGCGGAAATCCAATGCATGAGGTCGCGTGTGGCCGAACCCATGCTGCCGCCGTTGAACCACACCGCCATCGACAGCAACATCACGTTGCCGGCCGCAAATCCTGCCACCGTCAAAGCGCGGAGCAATTGACGCCCCGCGGCGGGACGGCTGGTCGCCAAGCTGGCCGGATCGAAGGGCGTCAGGTGGAAGCCGAGGCTTTCGATTGTTTTGACCAGCGCCATACCT
>CAZNZI010000190.1:0-4235 GCA_964577475.1 uncultured Rhodospirillaceae bacterium | reverse complement strand
AAAACCCAGTTCCTGCGTTAGGTAGGCTGCCTTGCTCGCCGAACCGACGATGCCTACGACGCGGCAGCCCGCGATCTTCGCCACCTGGCCGACAACAGCGCCGACGGCGCCAGCCGCAGCCGCTACCACCAGTGTATCGCGCGGTTCCGGTTGGCCAACATCGATAAGGCCCAGGTAAGCCGTCAGGCCTGGCATGCCGAGCACGCCCAAGGCAGTCGAAATCGGGCCCATCGCCGGATCCACCTTGCGCGCCGTCACGCCTTCGGCGATGGCAAAGGATTGCCAGCCCGTATAGTCCTCGACGATGTCGCCGGCAGCGAACGCCGGATGCCGGCTTTCGATCACACGGCTTACTGCACCCCCGATCATCGGCGTATCGAGATCGACCGCAGGGTAATATCGCTTATGCCCTTCCGCGCGCAGCCGCATGTAGGGGTCGAGCGACAGCCACAAGGTCTGAACGAGAAGTTGTTGCGGCCCGGGTTCGGGCACCGCGCGTTCGATCATCGCCAGATCGCTCGCCTTTAGATATTCGACAGGCCGCCGCTTCAAGACGACTTGCCGGTTCGGACCGAAATTCTTACCGCTCATTGGCCCCGCCCTTGCCTGCCGATACAACGGTCTCCTTGCTTTGGCGCTGATGGATGGATTTGCGCAACCTGATCGAGGAGTCCTGTCGCAGCACCTGTCACCGATAGGTACGCGCCAAACTGGGGTCGGCGATGCCTGCGGCCGCCCTCAATCAATCGGCACGATCAGGTTGCAATCCAACCAAACGAACGCTCTCCGATTAGTCGGAGCCTGATCCAAATCTCAATTTGATGAATCAACACATTCAGCGGGATCGCGGCCACTGTCATACGGTTAGATCACCGCTCGTGATCGCGCCTATTGCCGGTGAACCGGGGAGAGGTGGCGAGGCATAGGCGGATACATCCGTAAAGAGCGAGCGGTGCCGAGATAGTCTTAGTCGATAGACATCAACGAAAAAGCCGCCGGACTTCCATCCGGCGGCTTTCGCATCTGGCTCCCAGGGAGGGATTCGAACCCCCGACCAAGCGGTTAACAGCCGCTTGCTCTACCACTGAGCTACCTGGGAATGGCGGAGGTGGTGCTCCGCAATTCCGTTCAACGACCGGACGGCCACCCGCCACCGTGTCCGGCAGGGCTTGCCACGTCGACCGACGTTTAGGTCGATCATGGGATGCGGGAACCTAAGAAGGTTTTAACCGCGAACCCTACCCGTGGCGGGATTTGGAGGCCGGGGCCGGAATCGAACCGACGTACGAGGATTTGCAGTCCTCTGCATGGCCACTCTGCCACCCGGCCCCTGTCGGGGGCGCGGGTGCCCGTCCAGTCGTGAGTGGGCGGTTATAGACAGTACGGAAGCCAGGGTCAAGGATATGGCGAAGCCGGGAAAAACCCTGTCCGACCGCTTGTTTAGCCGTGTTTTCCCTTCTAATGTCAGGTCGGGTGAGGGGGAGGACTTTCGCAAGGGAGAACCACATGCGTCTGCTGCCCCTAGCCGCGGCTTTGGTCGTCGGTTTTACCGCCTCAACGGCCGCCCTGGCGGACGACAAGCCGATCAAGATCGCGGTGATCGCCGACAAGACCGGCCCCTTGGAAGCCTATGCCAAACAGATGGTGGCCGGGTTCTCCCTGGGCCTCGAATACGCAACCAAGGGCACCAATACGGTCGCCGGGCGCAAGATCGAGGTGATCGAGAAGGACAGTCAGACCAAACCCGATGTCGGCCGCAACCTGTTGGCCGAAGCCTACAACGATGATGGCGCCGATCTGGCCGTGGGCGGTACGAACTCCGCCGTGGCGCTGGCCATGCTTCCGGTCGCCCAGGACAACAAGAAGATCTTCATCGTCGAGCCCGCCGTGGCCGACGCGATCACCGGCGAGAAGTGGAACCGCTACATCTTCCGCACCGGCCGCAATTCGACCCAGGACGCCGTGTCGAACGCGCTTGCCATTGGCCGGCCCGATACGGTCGTCGCTACCTTGGGCCAGGACTATGCTTTCGGCCGTGACGGTGTCGCTGCCTTCAAGAAGGCGATCGAGCCGACCGGCGCTAAGGTCGTGTTCGAGGAATACGCGCCGCCGACCACGACCGATTTCACCGCACCGCTTCAGCGTATTTTCGATGCGCTCGATAAGGAGAAAGCGGGGCGCAAAGTGCTGTGGGTGATCTGGGCCGGCGGCAATCCGTTCCCAGCGATCAAAGGCGCCGATCCGGCCAA
Organism: uncultured Rhodospirillaceae bacterium; assembly: GCA_964577475.1. Lineage (GTDB taxonomy): Bacteria > Pseudomonadota > Alphaproteobacteria > Rhodospirillales > Magnetospirillaceae > JASHSH01. The sequence continues at coordinate 1,986 of CAZNZI010000190.1, read as the reverse complement.
GCATCATGTCGAGATCGCGACCGGCGGCAACATCCTGCCGGCTCTCGTCGCTTACAAGGACTTCCCGGGCCTCGAGGGTTCGACATACTACTACTATGACATCCCGAAAAACCCGGTGAACCAGTGGCTGGTGGCAGAGCATCAGAAACGCTTCAACGCCCCGCCGGACTTCTTCACCGCAGGCGGCATGAGCGCGGCGATGGCCGTGGTCACGGCATTGGAAAAGACCAAAGGCTCGACCGACACCGAGACCTTGATCAAGGCGATGGAAGGCATGGACTTCCAGACGCCGAAAGGAAAGATGATCTTCCGCAAGGAAGACCATCAGGCGCTGCAGAGCATGTATGCGTTCAAGATCAAGGTGGACCCGAACGTCAAATGGGCGATTCCCGAGTTGACCAAGGAATTGACCATCGACGACTTGAAGATTCCGGTCGGCAATATTCCGAAGTAACGATCTTTAGATCGTCATTGCGAGGAACGAAGTGACGAAGCAATCCAACTTTGGCGAGACGTCTGGATTGCTTCGCTTCGCTCGCAATGACGACAGCATATCGTAACGAAGTCGATGACCGCTGCCGTCCTCGAAACGCGCGACCTCACCATCGCCTTTGGCGGCCATGTCGCTGTGGCGGGAGTGAGTTGCGCATTCCATCAGGACACGCTGACGGCCATTGTCGGACCCAACGGTGCGGGCAAGACGACGTATTTCAATCTGATCTCGGGCCAACTGCGCGCGACCGCGGGCATGGTTCACCTCAACGGTGCAGAGATCACGGCGCTGGGGGCGGCCGACCGCACACGGCGCGGTTTGGGGCGCGCGTTTCAGCTCACCAATCTGTTTCCCAATCTATCGGTGCTCGAAAACGTGCGGCTCGCCGTGCAGGCACATGCCGGCGTTGGGCTCGACCTTTTCGGTATGGCGGTCCGCCGTAGCGACCTGCGCGATCGGGCGCGCTTTTATCTCGACCGGGTGAAGCTTGGCCATCGCGCCGACGCCGTGGCGGCGGCATTGTCTCATGGCGACCAGCGCAAGCTCGAAGTCGCGGTACTCATGGCAATCGAACCTGAAGTCTTCATGTTCGATGAACCCACCGCAGGCATGAGCGTGGATGAAGTGCCGGTCATTCTCGACCTGATCGAGGAGATCAGAAAAACCGGCGGCAAGACCATGCTACTGGTCGAGCACAAGATGGATGTGGTTCGACGCCTGGCCGACCGGGTGATCGTGCTGCACGAAGGCGCATTGGTGGCCGATGGCGACCCGGCCGCGGTCGTCGCATCGGATATCGTTCGTGAAGCCTATCTTGGATTGAGAGCAGGAGCGCACTGATGGCACCCAGAGGAGACAAAACGGCGTCGTCCTTCATGCTGGAGAGCGCCGATCCGGCATCGGTTGGTTTGCACCCGCCGGCCCTTGAACGGCTGAGCAGGGTGATCGCGGCTCATATCGAGGAGGGGCGATATCCCGGAGCGCAGATCGCCTTCGCGCGGCACGGCAAGCTTGCCTATGTACGGACCTTTGGCGCATCACGATTGAAACCGAAGCCGGTCGCCGCGACCGACCATACGCTCTGGCTGCTGTATTCCAACACCAAGGTCATCGTTGCCGCGGCATTGTGGATTCTGGTGGAGGAGGGCGCACTCACTTTCTTCGACCGTGTCGCCGATCACATTCCCGAATTCGCGACCTTCGGGAAAGGCGAGGTGACGATCTTCCAACTGCTGACTCACCAGGCCGGCTTTCCGGGAGCCGGTATGGACATGCCGCAGTCGGCGTGGAAGGACCACAACGAACTGCGCCGCCGCGTGAGCGATTTCACGCTGGAGTGGACGCCGGGTTCACGGGTCGAATACCACCGGCTGGCAGCCCATTGGGTCAGCGCGGTGCTGATCGAAGCGGTGACGGGAAAGGACTATCGCGATTTCATCCGCGAGCGGATCATCCAGCCGTTGGGGCTTGAGAACGATTTCTTTCTCGGGGTG
>CAZNZI010000189.1:0-2953 GCA_964577475.1 uncultured Rhodospirillaceae bacterium | reverse complement strand
GGGAAGCCTGTCCATCCGGTGGCGACCGAAGCCGGATTGAAGCGCCTCGTCCGGGCGACTGAAGTCGACACGCGCCTGCTCGGCATGGTCGGCGCGATGATCGTGATCTGGGTGGGCTTCCAACTGGTCGGCGGATGGATCACCGGCGAAGGCGTATTCCTGACCCCGCGCAATCTCTGGAACCTTCTGGTTCAGACCTCAGCCATCGCCGTGATGAGCACGGGCATGGTGCTGATCATCGTGATGCGCTGCATCGATCTCTCGGTCGGCTCGATGCTGAGCTTCATCGGCGTCGTCACCGGCGTCGCGCAGGTCTACTGGATGGCGCCCACGATGGGTTCCGGCCATCCGCTGATCTGGATCATCGGCGTGGTGATTGCGATCGGGCTGGGCGCGCTGATCGGCGCGTTCAACGGATTCCTGGTGGCCTATGCCGACATTCCGTCCTTCATCGTCAGCCTGGGCGGCCTGATCGTCTATAACGGCGCGGCCTGGTGGGTGATCCGCGGCGAGACGGTTGCGCCGATGGACAGCCGCTTCGAGCTGATCGGCGGCACGCCCCGTGAGTCGTGGATCGGTGGAACCTGGAGCTGGGCGCTGGGCATCGTCGCCTGCGTCGCCATCGTTCTCGGCATTCTCTCGAAGCGAAGGTCGCGGGCGCGTTTCAACTTTCCGCAGAAGCCGGTCTGGGCCGAATTCGTGATCGGGATCGTCGGCTGCGCGCTCGCGCTCGCCGCGGTCGCGATCGTCAACTCGTATAACTGGCCCCCGCGCATCGCCGCCAACTATGCCAAGGATCACAACATCCCGGTTCCGGCGCAGGGGCTGTTCTATTCCACCGGCTTCTCGATTCCGATGCTGATCGCGGTCGGTGTCGGCATCGTCATGGCCTTCATTGCGACCCGCACGAAATTCGGCCGCTACGTCTACGCGATCGGCGGCAATCCCGAGGCCGCCGAGCTCGCGGGCATCAATACGCGCTTCATCACCATGATGATGTTCAGCTTGATGGGCGTTCTCGTCGGCATCGCGGCCTGCATCACCTCGGCCCGCCTCGATGCGGCGTCGAACTCGCTGGGCCAATTCGACGAGCTCTACGTCATCGCCGCCACCGTGATCGGCGGCACATCGCTGGCCGGCGGTGTCGGCACGATCTATGGCGCCATGCTCGGTGCACTGGTGATGCAGTCGCTGCAGTCGGGCATGACGCTGCTCAACTTCGATAGCGCCGTGAAGGACGTTGTCGTCGGTTCGGTGCTGGTGATCGCCGTCTGGATCGACCAGCTTTACCGCCGCCGGCAGACTTGAGAGAGGGCATCGCGATGAACACCGAACCCGCTGCCGGCTCCACCCCCCTTGTCGAGATGCGCGAGATTTCGATCGCGTTCGGCGGCGTGCACGCCGTCGATAATGTGACGATCGACCTGTTCCCCGGCGAAGTGGTCGGGCTTCTGGGCCACAACGGCGCCGGCAAGTCGACCCTGATCAAGATTCTCTCCGGCGCCTATAGGCGCAGCGGCGGCCAGATCTTCGTCGACGGCAAGGAAGCCACGATCGAGAATCCGCGCGACGCCAAATCCTATGGCATCGAGACGATCTACCAAAGCCTGGCGCTGGCCGACAATGTCGACGCCGCATCGAATCTGTATCTGGGGCGCGAACTCAGGACGCGCTGGGGCACGCTCGACGACGTCGCCATGGAGGCGGAGACCCGCAAGGTGATGGGCCGCCTCAATCCGAATTTCCGCCGCTTCAAGGAGCCGGTGAAGGCGCTCTCCGGCGGCCAGCGCCAGTCGGTGGCGATTGCCCGCGCCGTGCATTTCAACGCGCGCATCCTGATCATGGACGAACCGACCGCCGCGCTGGGTGTCGCGGAGACCAAGGTCATCCATGACCTGATCCGCACGCTGAAGAAGGAAGGCATCGGCATCTTCCTGATCAGCCACGACATCCACGACGTGTTCGACCTCGCCGATCGCTGCACGGTGATGAAGAACGGCAAGCTGGTCGGCACCGTCTACACCAAGGACGTCACCCAGGACGAAGTGCTGGGCATGATCATCCTGGGCAAGATGCCGGGTGCGCCGAACGCCGCCAAAGCGAACTGATTGACCACCGCGCCCCCGAAGCGTCACGCGCGGCGCCATTGCGGGAGTGCGCGCCGGTGCTTATCTCTTATGGTCGAAGCAGCGATGCGGGAGAGCGGCCATGGAAGATCCCAAACGCGGCCCGGACAAGTACGCGGGCAAGCACGAAAGCGAGCGTCTCGACGAAGCGCTCGATGAGAGCTTTCCCGCCAGCGATCCGCCGGCCGTGCATCCGGTCGAGCCGATCGGCTTCGAGTCCGACAATTCGATCGTCGTGCGCGACAACCCCGAGCTCCAGCGTTTCGAGATGCAGGTGGTGCGGCAGATGGCCGTGGCCGAATACCGCATCCGGGACGGCGTGATCACCTTCTTCCACACCGAGGTGCCGCCCGCCATCGAAGGCAAGGGGATGGGATCGCGATTGGTCGAGGGTGCACTGAAGCAGGTGCGCGAACGCGGGCTGAAAGTCGTCTCGCGTTGTTCCTTCGTCAGCCACTTCCTGCGCCAGCATCCAGAGTATCAGGATCTCGTTCAGCGCTAGTTTTTTCCGTCATTGCGAGGAGCTTTGCGACGAAGCAATCCATGTGACCGTCGTGAAGATGGATTGCTTCGCTATCGCTCGCAATGACGCGAGAAAAGGCCTGTGCCTAGTTCCCGCCCTCGAGGTGCCAACTTGCGCCGTCATGGGCGAGCATCACGGGGATGCGCTGGTGCGCGTCCCAGGCGCCCTTCTTCAGCTTGAGGTGATTGGGATCGCCCCAGCCGACGATGTCGAACGCATCCTGGCCGGCATCGGCCTTGACCGCGAAGTCGAGCGACGGCGCGTCGCCCTTGAGCGACCAGACTTCAAGCGCATGCGGCCCGGG
>CAZNZI010000188.1:0-3445 GCA_964577475.1 uncultured Rhodospirillaceae bacterium | reverse complement strand
TGCCCCCGAGCCGCCGCCCGGTCCGCCGCCGTCGCCGGACGCGCTGGCCGCCGAGCCGCCCGCTTCCGCGATGAAGCCCTATGAGCACCCGAGGTCCGGCGCGGTCGTGCCCGAGGCGACGCGCGATGGTGCCGACCCGGTCGTGCATATCGGCCTGGCGGCGACGCGCCATGATGAATCGCGCGCAACGGCTACGACCACCGGCCAGGCCGGCGACATCACGCTGAACTTCGCCAATGCGGATGTCCGCGAGGTCGTCGCGGCAGTACTGGGCAAGACACTGGGCGTCAATTACGACATCGACCCGAAGGTCCAGGGCACGGTGACTTTGCAAACCAGCCAGCCGCTGACGCGCGAAGCAGTCCTGCCCGCGCTTGAACACGTGCTGGCGCAGAACGGCGTAGCGATCGTTCATGACGGCGGGCTCTATCGCGTCGCGCCGATGGCTTCGGCGGTACATGCCGCACCGGCCGCCGGTGAAAACATATCGGGCTACAGCGTCGAGACGATTCCGTTGAAATACGCTTCGGCCGCCGCGCTGAAGAAGATCCTCGAACCCTTCTCGCCCACCGGGGGTACGCTCCAGGTCGACGCCAATTCCAATGCCCTGATCGTCTCAGGCTCGAAGCCCGACCGCGACTCCTTCGTCCGCCTGGTCTCGACTTTCGACATCGATTCGATGGCCGGCATGTCCTTCGGCATGTATCCGCTGAAACAGGCCGACGCGGCCACACTGGCGCGCGACCTCGATACGATCCTGCGCAGCCAGGGGCTCGCCAACACCGTGCGCGTGGTGCCGATCGAGCGCGTCAACTCGATCCTGCTGGTGGCAGCGCAGCCCAAGGCGATCGACCGCGCCCATGACTGGCTGACACGGCTGGAACAGGGACCGGATGAAGCCTCGGCGCAGCTCTATGTCTACTTCGTCCAGAACAGCCGAGCGACCGATCTGGCCAAGGTGCTGGGACAGCTCTTCGTGACCGGCGCATCGAGTGCTGCGCTCAGCACCGCGCCGGGCAGTGCAATGGCGCGCCTGACCGCGCCGCCGCCGCCGACCTCCGCCCTCGCGGGCTTGCCGACAGGATCGCCGAACGCCTCGGGAGCGCCGCCCCAGCCGGCTGCCAATGCCGCAACGGCCAGCGCCAATCCGCCGTCGCCCACCGGCGATGCCGACACTTCCGCAGCACAGGTTGAAGATGTCAGCGCGAGCGTCCCCGAACCCGGCAAGCCGCCGGTTCATATCGTCGCCGACGAGCGCAACAATGCGCTGGTGATCCGCTGCCGCCCGGCCGACTATCGGCTGATCGAAGCGGCCCTCAAGCGCCTCGACGTGTTGTCGCAGCAGGTCCTGATCGAAGCCACCGTCGCCGAGGTCACACTCAACAAGAACCTGAATTACGGGCTACAATGGTTCTTCCAGCACGGCGCGATGCAGACGACGCTGAGCCAGACCGCATCGGCTTCGATCGCGCAGGTCTTCCCCGGTTTCAGTTGGATGGTGGCGGGCGCCAATGCGCAGGCGATCATCAGCGCACTCTCGGCCGTCACCTCGGTGAACGTGGTTTCGGCACCGCAATTGATGGTGCTCGACCACTATACCGCCACCCTCGAAGTCGGCGACTCGGTGCCGGTGGCAACCCAGCAGGCCGTCAGCATCCAGACACCCGGCGCGCCTCTGGTCAGCACGATCCAGCAGCAGGATACCGGCGTGATCCTGCAGGTGACGCCGCGCATCAACAGCAACGGCACCGCGACACTCGATATCGACCAGGAGGTCAGCAATGCAGTGGCAACGACCTCGTCCAGTATCAATTCGCCGACGATCAGCAAGCGCAAGATCAGCACCGAAGTCGCGGTAGCCGACGGCCAGACCATAGCGCTGGGCGGCATGATTCAGGATACGAAGACCAAGACCCGCGACGGCGTGCCGGTGCTGGCCGATCTGCCGGTGGTGGGTTCGCTGTTCAGCCAGACCACCAACCAGCATCAGCGCACCGAACTTCTAATCCTCCTCACGCCGCGCATCATCCACGATCAGGCGGAGGCGCGCGATGTGACCGACGAGCTGCGTCAGCGGCTGAGCCCGCTCAGCGCGGCGTCGCGACCCTGAGGCGTAAGATGGTGGCGCGCCAGGTCGATGGTGCCGGCGGCGAAGAGGGTTTCGCCCTGCTGCTGGTGATCTGGACGCTGGCGATCCTGGCGACCATCGCGGTCGGGATCGTCAGCCAAGGCCGCGCCGACCTGGCGGTGACACGCAACCTACTCGACGCGGCCCAGGCCGAAGCAGCGGCCGATGGCGGCGTCTGGCACATGGTGGCCGCGCTGACCGGCGAAGCCGGCGGGTCTCGTCCACGCGCCGACGGCACCCCGCATCTGGTGACGGTGGGGTCGATCCTGGTCGATGTCGCCGTGCAGGATGAAGGTGGCAAAGTCGATCTGCGCGAAGCCGACCCGCAATTGATCGCCAATCTGGTGAAGACAGCCGGCGTCGGTGAACCCGCGGCGCGAGGTTTCGTCGCGGCACTTCTCGCCGCACGCGCCCCCAAGGAGACTGGCGACCGCACGGTGCAGGCCGCGCAGGTCGAAACGGATCTCTCGCGCGTCGGCCGGATCGATCCGCAGGTGATCGACCGCCTGAAGCCGATAACGACGGTCTACACATCCCATGCCGGGATCAACCCGGCCACGGCGCCGTTGCCGGTCCTTCTGTCGGTCCCCGGCGTGCAGGCGTCCGACGTGGCGAATTATATACGAGTACGCGGCGCCCTGCCCGCCGGCGCCGGGCCGCTCGAGGATTTCCCGAGTCTCGCCGCGGCGATGCCGTTCTTTCGCTGGTCCGACAACAGCGTCGTCACCATCACCGCGCGCGCGCAAAGCCCCAATGCCCAGATGACCCGCGTCGCCGTGATCAACTTCGCGCCGTCGCAGTCGGGCATGCCCTATCGCGTCCTCGCCTGGAGCGTCGGCGGCGAACGGTAATGCGCCGTCAGAGATAATTGCGCGAGTTGGGGATCTGGAAGGTCTGGCGGAAATAGCTGCGGAATGCGGTCATCGCCGGGGTGAAGTCGGCATCCTTCTTCCATGCCAGCCCCACATCCATCGACGGAATCGGATCGGCGAGATTGATGGTATCGATCCGCTTGCCCTCCAGCGACCACGGGCGATAGACCATGTCGGACAGGATCGCCACACCCTCGCCATTGGCCACCATCGAGCGCACCGCCTCGACCGATGACGTGCGCATGATCTCCGCAGGGCGGTGCGGCGTCTTGGCCCAGTACTTCAACGCCGTATCGGCCGCTTCGTCCACCGTCAGCATGATATAGGGTTCCCTGGCGACACGGGCGAGCGCGACGTTGCGCTCGGTTGTCATCACATGCTGCCACGGCACCCAGAGGCGGCGCACGGAACTGAGCAGGGTCTCGACCGAGAGCGTCGGCGTGGT